>NZ_DF968357.1:0-131353 GCF_001270025.1 Streptomyces azureus
GAGGCGGTCCGGCTGGTCCAGGTGGACGTCGTGGGCCGCGTCGGGGATGCGGGTGAGCCGGGTGTGCGGGCGGTGGGTGAGCATCGTGGCCGGTTCGTCGGGGCGCATGGTGCCGTGTTCGCCGTGGATGAGGAGGGTGGGGCAGGTGATGCGGGACCACTCGGTCCAGTAGGCCGTGGTGGCCAGTTCGGCGACCGTGTCGATGATCGTGGTGCGGTCCCACCGCGGATACCAGCCGTCTTCCCGTTTCTCCAGGCCTCTCGCCCAGGCCTCGTGCCCCAGGAAGGCCTCCGCCTCGTCGAGGGACTTGAAGGGGGTCGGCCAGCTGTCCAGCCAGGTCGCGATCTGGGCGGGGAGGTCCGGGGACGGGCCGGCCGGGCCCGCTTCGACCAGGATCAGGGACTGCACCAGGTGGGGGTGGGCTGCGGCCAGCAGCAGGGCCGTGTGGCCGCCCAGGGACTGGCCCAGCAGGGTCACGGGGACCAGGCTCAGTTCCTCGATCAGGGCTACGGCGTCCTGGACATGGGCCGCGCGGGTCGTGGTCGCCGGGGTGCGGGTGCTGGCGCCGTGGCCCCGGGCGTCGTACGTCACCACGCGGTGGCCGTCGGCCGACAGCTGCGCGGCGAGCGTGTCCCACTCGCCTTGGTGGCCTGCCAGGCCGTGCAGGAGGAGGAACGTGGCCGCGGGTTCCCCGGCGGGGTGGTGGTCCCGGTGGGCGAGGTGCGTGCCGTCGGGGGTGGTGAGGGTCGCGGACCTCGTGCGGGTCAAGTGGCGGCTCCTGTCGGTGGCTTGGCCGTCTGCCCGACGGCCACCTGCTCGACGGCCACCTGCGCGACGGCCATCTGCCCGACGGCCACCTGCTCGACGGCCACCTGCGCGACGGCCATCTGCGCGGCGGCCACCTCCCGTTCGTCCAGGAGGAGGTGGCCGACGTACGCGGTTCAGGAGCCTACGACGCCGGGCTCAGGTCCGCACGGCCGAACAGGAGGGCGTAGCCGGCGGGGAGCTGGGCCAGGACGCGGGTCACCAGGTCGTCGCCGACCAGGGGCGGCAGCACGCTCAGGACCGAGCTGACGTCCCAGCGGGCCGTGGCGGGGGTCGCTCCCTCGATACGGGCCGCGACGGAGTCGACGAACTCCGCGGCGGTCAGCCGGCGCGTGACCGGGATCTGGGAGGCGACCACCCGGGCGGCCTCTTCGGGCAGGGCACGGGCGAGGTCGACCCGTTCGTCGCCGATCACGTGACCGCCGAGGGCGGACAGGACGATACGGGTGACTCGCTCCGCCTCCGACCTGGTGGGGTACTGGCCCGACTCCTGCACCGCCTCGATCAGCCGGGTCCAGGCGTTGTCGTCGCCCCGGGCGTGCTGCTTGCGCGCCGGGGCGGGAATCACGGTCTTCGGGGTCGTGAGAGCAGTCGTCACACTGGGCACCGTCGTCACGCTCATGTACGGGTATTCCTCCGGATCCGGTCCTGCGGGGCGCCGCCGGGCTCGGATTCCGGCGGCGTGGGGTGGGGGTGAAGTGGGGCGGGGCTGTCCCGCGGGTGGGACGTCCTCGGGACAGCCCTCGTGGGTGCGTGGGTACGTGAGTGCCGTGCCGTCAGCCGCTGAGCTGCTTGGGCTTGTCGCCGCCCGTGATCTGGATGCGGCGCGGCTTGGCCTGCTCGGCCACCGGGATGCGCAGCGTCAGGACGCCGGCCTCGTACGAGGCGTCGATGCGCTCCGTGTCCAGCGTGTCGCCGAGGAAGAGCTGGCGGGTGAAGCTGCCGGCGGGGCGCTCGGCGACGAGCAGCTCCGCGCCTTCGGGGGCGGGGGACCTGCGTTCGGCTCGGACGTTCAGGACGTTGCGTTCGACGTCCAGCTCGATCGTCTCGGGGTCGATGCCGGGGAGGTCGAAGTGGACGAAGAAGTCGTCCCCGGAGCGGTAGGCATCCATCGCCATCGCCGATGGGCGGGTGGCGGGGCCGAAGACCTGCTGGGTGAGCCGGTCGAGTTCACGGAAGGGGTCCGTGCGCATGAGCATCACTGGTCACTCCTCTCTTCAGGCGCTGTGGGTGCGATGCCCTACGTTCTTCGCCTTCTTATATAGCTCGGAGCCGGAAACTTGACAAGCCTCGACTCAGGTTCGGATGCACTTGGGTGACGCGCCTTCGTTCGCCCCCGGTGCTTGTGCCCCCGACCTGGAGAGTTAGCCTCGGAGATCGCTGGCCGGGCAGGAGCAGGAGGCAGGTATGGCGAAGGTTCCCAGTGCGGTGATCGCCGCGAGCGGGCTCGTGGGTGGGTACGGCGTGGCGCGCTGGACCAGGCAGCGGCCGCTCGGCGGGGTTGTGCTCGCCGTCGCCGGGGCGGCGGCCGCGCGGCAGTGGCGGCAGCAGGCCGGTGGGGTGGCCGCGGGGGCGTTGTCGGCCGCGTATGTCGCCGCCTTCGCCGGGTCCCATCCGCTGGCCAAGAAGGTGGGTGCCTGGCCTGCCGTGTTCGGGGTGGCGGGGGCCGTGGGGCTGACGTCGTGGGTGGTCGCCGACCGGCGCGGTTGAGCCGGGATGGGCGGTTGCGTCCGGCTGCGCGGTTGAGCCGGGCCGCGCCCCGGGCCTTCGGCGTCCGGGGCGGGTCGCGCGCACGGCAAAGAACCCCGGCCCTGAAACTCAGGGCCGGGGTTCTTGTCTGGAGCGCCGGGCAGGCCTTGCACCTGCATCTCCCCGCAGGAAGCGGGACGTCTTTCCTTGGACCACCAACGCATCGTCCGTCTGCCGGAGTCCGGCGACCGGATGCAGATCAACTATAGCGCAGTTTTTGTTATCGCCTTCGCCGTCCGGCCGTCTCCTCAACGTCCCCCGCAGGAACGCGATGTACGACGTTGAGGTGCGACAACGTGACACGACAGATCAGCCGCCGGAGCATGTTGAAGGCCGCGGGCGCGGCAGCCGGAGCCGCCGGCGTCGCCGTGGGCGTGGGCGCCGGTACGACCGCGCTGGCCGTCCCGGCCTCCGCCGCCGACTCCCCCTTCGCTCACCCCGGGCTGCTGCACACCCGTAGCGACCTGGAGCGTATGGCGACCAAGGTGAAGGCGGATGCCAGACCCTATGCGGCCGGGTTCGCCAAGCTCGCCGCCAACCGGCACGCGCAGAGCGGCTGGCGGGCCAATCCGCAGGCCACGGTGTACCGGGGGGCGGGTTCGCCCCAGAACTACGCGGCCCTCTACAACGACATCCACGCCGCGTACCAGAACGCCCTGCGGTACCACGTCAGCGGCGATACCGCGCACGCCGACACCGCGGTGGCGATCCTCAACGCCTGGTCGGGGAAGCTGACGTCGATCCAGGGCTCCGCGGACCGGTTCCTGGCCGCTGGGCTGTACGGCTACCAGTTCGCCAACGCCGCCGAACTCGTACGCGATCACGGTGACTTCGCGCTCGGGCGGGCGCAGGAGCTGATGCGGAACGTCTTCCATCCGCTCAGCGACAGTTTCCTCGAGCATCACAACAACGCCGTCGTCACCAACTACTGGCCCAACTGGGACCTGACGGCCATCGCCTGTGTGCTCGCCACCGGCATCTTCTGCGACGACCGTGCCGTGGTCGACCGGGCCGTCGAGTACTTCAAGCACGGGGACGGCATGGGGTCCGTCAAGCACGCCATTCCCGTCGTGCACGACGACGGGCTCGCCGAGTGGGTCGAGGCCGGGCGGGACCAGGGGCACGCGCTGCTCGGCGTCGGGCTGATGGGCACGGTCTGCGAGATGGCGTGGAACCAGGGCATCGATCTCTACGGCTACGACGACAACCGCTTCCTCAAGGGGGCGCAGTACGTGGCGAAGTGGAGTCTGGGCGGGGAGGTGGCGTATACGGCCAATACGCGGAAGAAGGGGGCGATCGGAGGGTGGTCGGGGAGTGAGACCGCGACCGGGGCCGCGGGTGTTGATCCGGCCATGACCCGTCCGATCTGGGCGATGATCGCGAACCACTACACCAAGCGGCGGGGGCTGTCGGCGTCGTATGTGACGCGTGCGGCGGCCAAGGCCGCACCGGAGGGTGGGGGCGGGGATTACGGGCCCAACAGTGGGGGTTACGACCAGCTTGGTTTCGGGACTCTTGCCTTTACTCGGGATCGGGTGGAGGTGGCGGTTGGCGGGGCGCCGAGTGCGGGTCCGTCCGGGGCTGCCTCGGGTGGGGGTGCGCGGCCGCAGGGGGCCGTGAGCGCCTCGGCTTCGCCCGCCGGGAATCGTGACCTGGCCGCTACGGGAGCCGAGGATCTGGTCGGCTGGGCCGCCGCGGCGGGGGTTTCCGCTGTCGCGGGTGGGTTGCTGTTGCTGCGGCGGCGGGATCGGGTGCGGCGGGGTGGGGCCGAGTAGCGGCCGGTACGTGGCGAATTCCGGGCGTGTGCCCCCGGGCACGGGTCGGGTCGCTCACCCGCGCCGGCGGGGTGCCGCTCTCTGTGGGACGGGTGCCGCCCCAAGCGGCACGACCGCCCGCAGCTGCGGGCGGCCGCGGCCGCCCGCAGCTTGGGACAGCGGCAGCGGCTCGCAGCCAGGTGAGCCGTACACCGTCGCCGCCCGCAGCCCGGGCGGCCCCGGCCGCCCGGGCCGGCGGCGGCGCCCCTACGTCGTCGCCGTCCTCGACCCCGTCGCGCCCGAGCCGGAGGCGTAGGCGCTGTCTCCCTTGCCTCCGTCCGTCGGCCCCGCCTTCCCCTCCGCCGCCGTGAGCGGCGTGGCGATGTCCTCCAGGGAGCGTCGTTCCGCTCGCACCGCGAGGATCGCCGCTGCCAGGCCGGCCAGGCACATCAGGGTCGCGCCGATCTGGAAGGCGAGGACCGTGTCGCCGACCTTGCCCGTGCCGGTGAGGTCGGCGAAGAGGAGCGGGCCGCTGATGCCGCCGGCTGCCGTGCCGATGGCGTAGAAGAAGGCGATGGACATGGCGCGGGTTTCCATCGGGAAGACCTCGGAGACCGTCAGGTAGGCGCTGGACGCGCCCGCCGAGGCGAAGAACAGCACCACGCACCAGCAGGCCGTCAGCGTGCTCGCGCTCAGGGAGCCCTGGTCGAAGAGCCAGGCCGTGCCGAAGAGGAACAGGCCGGACAGCAGGTAGGTGCCGGAGATCATCACCCGGCGGCCCACCGTGTCGAAGAGCTTGCCGAGCAGCAGCGGGCCGAAGAAGTTGCCGAGTGCGATGACCGCGAAGTAGTAACCGGTGCTGCCGCTCGGGACGTCGTAGAACGTCGTCAGGATCGCGCCGAAGCCGAAGGTGATGGCGTTGTAGAGGAAGGCCTGGCCGATGAAGAGGGAGAAGCCGAGGACGGCGCGGCGGCGGTAGTCGGAGAAGACCGTGCGGCCGATTTCCAGGAAGGAGACGCCGCGGCGCTGGTGGATGGTGATCTCGCCCTCCGGGCGCGGCAGCGGTTCGCCCTTCTCCTGCTCGACCTCGCGCTCGATCGAGGAGACGATGCGTTCCGCTTCGTCGTCGCGGCCGTGGATCAGCAGCCAGCGGGGGCTCTCCGGGACGTGCCGGCGGACCAGGAGGATCACCAGGGCCAGGACCGCGCCGAGGGCGAAGGTGAGGCGCCAGCCGACGTTCGCGGCGAAGATGTCCGTGTCCAGCGCGACGATCGACAGGAGGGAGCCGCCGACCGCACCCAGCCAGAAGCTGCCGTTGATCATCAGGTCGACGCGGCCGCGGTACTCCTTGGGGATCAGCTCGTCGATCGCGGAGTTGATGGCCGCGTACTCGCCGCCGATTCCGAAGCCGGTGAGGAAGCGGAAGAGGAAGAACCACCAGGTGTCGAAGGCGATCGCGGTCAGGGCGGTGGCGCCGAGGTAGACCGCCAGCGTGATCATGAAGAGTTTTTTACGGCCCCACTTGTCGGTCAGCCGGCCCCAGAAGAGCGCGCCCGAGCAGGCTCCTGCCACGTACAGGGCTGCCGCGAGGCCGGTGACCTCGCCGGAGGTGATGGGCAGGCCGCTGCCGGGCTCCGACAGGCGGCTGGCGATGTTGCCTACGACGGTGACTTCGAGTCCGTCGAGGATCCACACGGTGCCGAGTCCGAAGACGATCGTCCAGTGCCAGCGTGACCACGGGAGGCGGTCGAGGCGGGCGGGGATGTCGGTGGTCACGGTTCGGCCGGTCCCGGCTTGTGCGGTGGTCATGGGCTCCCTCCCCATCGAGAAGAACCCGGTTCGAGTGCCCTGGGCGGATCCGCTTACGCCCTGACACCGGACGCCACCGGCGTGTCACGTCCCACGCTCACGCCCCCAGCGCGTGCGACACCGTGTAGATCAGCAGGCCGGCGAGCGAGCCGACCACCGTGCCGTTGATCCGGATGAACTGGAGGTCGCGGCCGATGTTCGCCTCGATCTTCCTCGTGGTGTGCTCGGCGTCCCAGCTCGCCACCGTGTCCGTGATGAGGGAGGTGATCTCCTTGCGGTAGGTGGTGACGACGTACACGGCCGCGTCCTCCACCCACTTGTCGACCTTGTCCTGCACCTTGCGCTCGGCCGCCATCCGGGAGCCCAGTGACAGCAGGGAGGCCCGGACGCGCAGCCGCAGCTCGCTGCGCTCGTCCTCCGCGGCCGCGACGATCATGGATCGTACGGCCGTCCAGGCGCTGGCGATGAGGTCCTGGACCTCGCCGCGGCCCAGCACCTCACCCTTGAGCCGCTCGATGCGGGCGCGGGTGTCGGTGTCGGACTGGAGGTCGGAGGCGAAGTCGGTGAGGAAGCGGTCGAGGGCGCCGCGCGCGGGGTGGGCGGGCATGTCGCGCATCTCGGTGGCGAAGCGCAGCAGTTCCTTGTAGACGCGCTCGCCGACCTTGCGGTCGACGAAGCGCGGCGTCCAGCCGGGGGCGCCGCCCTCCACGGCGTCCATGACCTCGTCGCGGTGCAGCACCAGCCAGTCGTGCGCGCGGGTGACGACCAGGTCGACGACCCGTTTGTGGCCGCCGTCGGCGACGACCTTCTCCAGCATCTTTCCGATGCCGGGTCCGATCTCCTGGGCGCCTGCGCGGCGCGTGATCGCCTCGCCGACGACGGCCTGGACGTCGGAGTCGCGCAGGACGGTCAGGGCGCCGCGCAGGGCGGTGGACAGCTCCGCCGTGACCCGGTCGGCGTGCTCGGGGACGGCGAGCCAGGCGCCGAGGCGGCTGCCGATGCCGACGGCGCGCAGCCGCTGCCGTACGACGTCCTCGGAGAGGAAGTTCTCACCGACGAACTCGCCGAGGGAGACGCCGAGCTGGTCCTTCTTGGTGGGGATGATCGCGGTGTGCGGGATGGGGATGCCGAGGGGATGGCGGAAGAGGGCGGTGACGGCGAACCAGTCGGCGAGCGCGCCGACCATGCCCGCCTCGGAGGCCGCGGCGACATAGCCCGCCCAGGGCCCGGCGCCGGAGTTCTGGGCCCACTTGGCGAGGATGTAGACCACGGCCACGAACAGCAGGAGCCCGGTGGCGGTGAGTTTCATGCGGCGAACGCCGCGCTGTTTCTCCTCGTCCGCCGGGCTGAAGGCCGTCATCGCACGGTTCGTGACGGCGCCCGGGCGGGCATGCTGCCCTCGGACACCGCCCTTTTCTTCCACTTTCGTACGTTCCATCCGCTCCACCCGCTTGGTGATCCCGCACACATTGTCCCTTCCTGACCGACTCCTGGAACGGATCAGGAGTTCCCGGCGTCTGTCGGGAGGGGGTAATGCCATGGGGGGTCCTGTGAGCTTCCCCCTGCCCATGACGCATCATGGGCACATCAGATCGGAGCCTGGGGCTCCCATCGCCCGAGGAGAACTACACAGCATGACCCGGGGTCGTGGTTACGCCCTTCTGGCCGGGCTGGTCGCAGCCATCGTGGCCCTTTCCATCGCCATATACGTCGGAGTGGCGTCCGACGACGGCACACACAGCCGGAACGCCATCACAGACAGCCGCCTTCCGAACAACTCCGCCGCCCCCGCCTCCACCGGCACCTGGGTCGGCACCTGGTCCACCTCCCCGGCCGCGGCCGAGCCCGGCACGGAGACGACCGGCATGGCGGACCGTTCGGTGCGCAACGTCGTCCACACCAGCGTCGGCGGTACGAGTGCCCGCGTGACACTGTCCAATCTCTACGGCCAGTCGCCGCTGAGCATCACGCAGGCCTCGATCGCGGTCGCCGCCGGCAGCGGTACGCCCGCGGCGCTCTCGGACACGATGCGGCAGCTGACCTTCAACGGCGGGCCGACGGTCGTCATCCCGCCCGGCCGCCAGGTGATGAGCGACGCCGTGCGCATCGTCGTCCCGCCCGACGCGGACGTCCTGATCACCACGTACACGCCGACCAGCTCCGGCCCGGTGACGTACCACCCTCGCGCCCGGCAGATCTCCTACGTCGCCCAGGGCGACCACACGGCTGACGCGACGGGCGCGCCGTACACCGAGCAGAGCCTGTACTGGCGTTACCTGACCGCGCTGGACGTGCTGAGCAACGAGGCCGACGGGACGGTCGTCGTCCTCGGCGACTCGCTCACCGACGGGATCACCTCCACCGTCGGCGCCAACAACAGGTGGACCGACGTCCTGTCCGACAGGCTACGCGCGGAGATCGCCGCCGGGCGGGACCTGCCGCGCTACAGCGTCGTCAACCAGGGCATCAGCGGGAACCGGGTCCTCACGGACGGGCTGGGCCGGCCGGCGGACAACCCCAGCGGGCTGAACCGCTTCGCGCGGGACGTGCTGGAGCGGACGAACGCCAAGGTCGTGGTCATCGACCTCGGGGTCAACGACATCCTGCGCAACCCGCGGCTCGCCGATCCGAACGCGATTGTCGGCGGCTTGCGCACGATGGTCGGGCAGGCGCATGCGCGGGGGCTGAAGGTCGTGGGGGCGACGCTGATGCCGTTCGGCGGGCACCGGGGGTACTCGGACGCGCGGGAGTCCGTGCGGCAGCAGATCAACGCGGAGATTCGGGCGGGGCGGGTATTCGACGCGGTCGTCGACTTCGACAAGGCGCTGCGTGATCCTTATGACCCGCGTCGGCTGCGGGCCGACTACGACTCGGGGGATCATCTGCATCCCAGTGACAAGGGGTATGCGCGGATGGCGGAGGCGTTCGACCTGGAGAGCCTTAAGGGGTCGGCTCCGGCGGAGCTGTAGAGACTGCCCGCCGTCTGCGGGCAGTCGTGCCGCTGGGGCGGCACGGGTGGGCGCTGGGGGTCCCCCTTGCTCGAAGAGCTTGGGGGAGGCACCCCGCGGCGCCGGGTTGCGCAACGCCCCGGCCTCAACCGACGCCGAGCGGTCAGCAGCACCACTGCCCGCAGGCGGCGGCTAGCCGTCCAGCTGGCGTCGGCCCGCCCGGCCGTCCAGCTTCTCCTGCCGCCGCTCCTCCCGGAGCCGCTGCTTCTCCGCCCGGGTCAGCTTTCGCTGGACGCCGACGCCGCCGCAGAAGGCGAAGCCGGTGATGATGACGCGCGGCGCCCCGGGGGCGCCGGGAACGCCCTCCTCCTGGTGGTCGAAGCCGCCCATGACGCCGATGCCGCGGACGACGACCTCGACGCCTGGCGGGACGATGACGTCGATCCCGCCCATGATCGCGATCGCGTTGATCTCCACCTCGCGGTCAGCGAAGTTCGCCTCGCGCAGGTCGATCTCCCCGCCGCCCCAGAAGGCGAGGCAGGTGAACCGCCGGGGCACCGTCCAGTGTCCCTTGCGCTGGAAACCCGACATCACGGCGACAGCCCACGTCGAGGTTCCCTCACCACCGACGATCCGCCCGGACAGATCCGAGCCGGCGGCGGGCTCCTTGGTCAGTGACACGGAGGGCGCCGTGAGACCCGGGGCCGGCAGGTCCCGGGTGATCGGCGCCAGCTCCCCGTACGTCCGCGCCCGGTACGTCGCGTCCAGCCGCTCCTCGAACTCCGCCATGTCGAGACGGCCCTCCGCGAGGGCGTCCCGCAGGATCTCGGCGACCCGTTCACGGTCGGCGTCGGAGGCGCGGAGGTCCGGGACTGAGTCGTCGGTCATATACAGCAGCGTACGAGTTACCCGTCCCGGGCACTATGCGGTCGCGCGCTCCGCGTACATCTTGGCGATGACCGCCTCGATGTCCGGCTCCCGCACCGACAGGTCCACCAGCGGGTACTCCGCCGCGATCCGCGCGACGAGCGGCGCCGCCGACTCCGACGCCGGGAACGCCAGCCACTGCCGCGGACCGTCCACCCGGACGACCCGGGCGGGTGCCGGGGCGTCGATCGGCGGCAGTTCCCGCTCCAGGTCCACCACCAGGGTCCGCTCGCTCTCCCCCGCCTCGTGCAGCCCGGCGAGCGGGCCGTCGTACATCAGGCGCCCGTGGTCGATGACCATCACCCGCTTGCACAACTGCTCGATGTCCTGGAGGTCGTGCGTGGTCAGCAGCACCGTCGTGCCGCGCTCGGCGTTCAACTCCCGCAGGAACTCCCGCACCTTGGACTTGGACACGACGTCGAGGCCGATGGTCGGCTCGTCGAGGTACAGCACCTCCGGGTCGTGCAGCAGTGCCGCCGCGATGTCGCCGCGCATGCGCTGCCCGAGCGAGAGCTGCCGTACCGGCACGTCCAGCAGGTCGCCCAGGTCGAGGAGTTCCACCAGACGGTCGAGGTTCTCGCGGTAACGGGCGTCCGGGATCCGGTACATGCGGTGCATCAGCCGGTACGAGTCGACCAGGGGGAGGTCCCACCACAGCGTCGTACGCTGCCCGAACACCACGCCGATGCGGTGCGCGAGCCGTGTGCGTTGGCGATAGGGGTATCCCCTGCTCGAGCGAAGCCGAGAGCTTGGGGAAGGGTCGATGCCGGCTACCCGGAGGCGGCCGGCGCTCGGTGTGAGGATGCCGGTCAGCATCTTGATCGTGGTCGACTTGCCGGCGCCGTTCGGGCCGATGTAGCCGACCATCTCGCCGCGTCCCACGCGGAAGGAGATCGAGTCGACGGCCCGCACCTGCCGCCGCTCCCGCTTCATGAAGCCGGTCTTCTTGCGCACGTCGAAGACCTTCTCGACGCCGTCGAGTTCGATGAACCCGCCGTCCACCCCGGACGACCCGCCGTCCACCCCGGTCGACCCGTCGTCCACCCCGGTCAGCCCGCTGTCCACCCCGGTCAACTCAACTCCCTGTACTCCGGTAGGAACGAAGCCCCACCCGCCACGCCATCCCCGCCAGCGCGCAGCAGGCCACCGCCACCAGCGGCGACGCGAAGGCCGTCCACTGCGGCAGCTCGATCGGGTACGGCCGGCCCAGCACATAGGCGGCGGGGACCCAGTTGACGAAGGCGAGCGGCAGCATGAAGGTCACGCCGCGCACCAGGTCCTTCCCGAACACGGTCGGCGGATACTGAAGGAGCGTGGTCCCGCCGTACGTGAACGCGTTCTGCACCTCCGCGGCGTCCTGGGCGAAGATCTGGAAGGCCGCGCCCGCCACGAACACCGCCGAGAAGATCGCCGCGCCGCTGACCACCATCACCGGCACCAGCAGCGCCTTCGGCGTACTCCAGTCGACGTCGACCGAGACCAGCGCCCAGCCCAGTACCACCGCGCCCTGGGTGATCCGGCCCAGGCGGCGCAGCGCGAAGCGGTCGGCGCCGACCTGGGCGAGCACCGGCGCGGGACGCACGAGCAGGATGTCGAACGAGCCGTCGCGCATCCGGGCGCCCAGGACGTCCATCGAGCCGAGCACCAGGTCGGCGATCCCGAACGCCGTCACCGACAGCCCGTACAGGAAGGCGATCTCGGGCAGTGACCAGCCCCCCAGCGAGTCGACCTGCGAGAACATCAGCAGGATCCCCACGAAGTCCAGACCGGTCACCATCAGGTTGCCGAACACCGTGACGACGAACGAGGTGCGGTAGGTCATGCTGGACCGCACCCACATCCCGGCGATCAACCGGTAGGCCCGCAGCCCCTCCAGCAGGACGCTCCGCTCAGCCACCCTGCACCACCGCCCGCCGCGTCGCGGCCGACTGCAACAGCCGCCCCGCCGCCAGCAGCGCCACCGCCCACGCCGCCTGGAAGACGAACGCCCCGAGCGGGTCGGTCTCCCCCATCAGCACATCCGCCGGCATCTGGATCTGCGCCGCCCACGGCAGCACCCGCACGATGTCGCCGAACACGCCCGGGAAGGCGTTCAGCGGCAGCACCATGCCCGAGAAGAAGATCCCCGTGATCATCAGCACCTGGTTGACGCCCATGCCGTCCATGAGCCAGAACACACTCAGGGCCGCCAGGTAGCGGATCGCGAAGCTGACGACCGTGGCCAGGAGGAGCGTGACCGCGAAGGCCGCCCAGGGGGTGACCGACGTCGGCAGCGCCATCGGGAAGAAGACCGCGCCGAACGCGAACGGGATGACACCCCGTCCCAGCATCTGGAACAGCGCCCGCCCCACGTCGCCCGCCAGCCACCACAGCTGGAGATCGGCGGGCCGGTACAGGTCGACGGCGATCTCGCCGGTGCGGATGCGCTCCATCAGGTCCTTCTCGGCTCCGCCGCCCTGGATGGCCAGCGTCGCGTAGAGGCACTGCCCCAGCCACACATAGGTCACTGCCTGCGCCTGGTCGTACCCACCCAGGTGCGGCCTCTCCTCCCAGAGCGCCAGGTAGGTGTAGACGAGAATGAGGCCGAAGACCGTGTTGGTGAACACCCCGGCCACCGTGGCCGCCCGGTACGTCGCGTACCGCCTGAAGCCCCCCGCCGCGACGGCCGCGTACAACCGCCCCGAGCCCACCACGACAGCCCTCCTCCCCACCCGGCACCGAAGCGCAGGAGCCTAGTGGACCGGCGATCACGCGTGCCACGCAATTTCGCGGAGCGGCAAAGGCGCCGCTGGGCGAGTGCGCACCGGCCCAGACGGTACGATCCGTTGCGTCCGCGTGGGCCGAGGCGCCCGTGGCCGGGGCGAGCAGCATGGCGGCGGTGCCGGCCGGGACGGAGCGTACGAGCCGTCGCACCCACGGTCGTGTCCCCCTTCGGGCGAAGGTCGCGCAGGTTCGGGCGACTGTCGCGCAGGCGAGATCGCGATTCGGGCAGGCGTGCGGAACAGCGCGGTTCACCCTGCGCCCGCCCGCGCGGCCGACCGCACACAGCCCGTCCCGCCACACGGCTCACGACACGGCCCTCGGTCAGGGAACTGATCGCCGGATGGGACAGTCTTCATCACAGGGGCGCAAGAGCGAGCAGAGACGTACGGGAACGACGTACGACGCGAAACAGGAGTCCGTGCACGACATGAGTGACGAGCCTCAGCCGCAGCAGCCGACACCGGGCAAGGCACCGAGAGAGCCGCGGGCGGACGGCGGCCCGAACACGCCGGAGGCCGGGCCTGCCGTGAAACCGAAGCGGACCGGCTGGCGCCGGATCATCCCGACTTGGCGCATGACGCTCGGCGCCTTCATCATCGTCGCCCTGCTGCTGGTCGGCGGCTTCTTCCTCGGCTACTCGCTGGTGCAGATCCCGCCGGCCAACGCGCTCGCCACCAAGCAGGCCAACGTCTACCTTTACGCGGACGGTTCCGTGATCGCCCGCGACGGGGAGGTCAACCGGGAGAACGTCTCGCTCCCGCAGATCTCCAAGGACGCCCAGCACGCGATCCTGGCCGCGGAGGACCGCGACTTCTACACCGAGTCCGCCGTCGACCCCAAGGCCATGGTCCGCGCGGCCTGGAACACGGCCCTCGGCAAGGGCAAGCAGTCCGGCTCCACGATCACGCAGCAGTACGTCAAGAACTACTACCTGCGCCAGGACCAGACCATCACGCGCAAGGCCAAGGAGTTCTTCATCGCGATCAAGCTGGACCGCGAGGTGAGCAAGGACCACATCCTCGAGGGCTACCTCAACACCAGCTACTTCGGCCGCAACGCCTACGGCATCCAGGCCGCCGCCCAGGCCTACTACGGCATGGACGCCACGGACCTCGACCCGGCCCGCGCCGCCTACCTCGCCGCGCTCGTCAACGCCCCCAGCCAGTACGACGTCGTCGCCCACCCCGAGAACCGCAAGGCCGCCGAGTCCCGCTGGAACTACGTCCTGGACGGCATGGTCAAGAAGGGCTGGCTCAGCGAGTCGAAGCGGGCCGGCATGAAGTTCCCGATGCCGAAGGAGTCCACCCTGTCCACCGGCATGTCCGGGCAGCGCGGCTACATCGTGCGGACCGTCAAGGACTACCTCACCCAGAACAAGATCATCGACGAGAGCCGGCTCGACGCCGGCGGCTACCGCATCACCACGACGCTCCAGAAGCCCAGGCAGGACGCGTTCGTGAAGGCCGTCAACGACAAGCTGATGGACAAGCTGGACAAGAAGAACAACAAGGTCGACACCTACGTCCGCGCGGGCGGCGCCGCCGTCGACCCCAAGACCGGCGAGGTCGTGGCGATGTACAACGGCGTCGACTACGTCAAGCAGTACACCCCGAACGCGACCCGCAGGGACTTCCAGGTCGGCTCCACCTTCAAGCCGTTCGTGTTCACCTCGGCCGTCGAGAACGACTCGCAGACCCAGGACGGCCGCCCGATCACGCCGTACACGATCTACGACGGCACCAACAAGCGCCCGGTGGAGGGCTGGACCGGCGACCCGTACGCCCCGGAGAACGAGGACCAGGTCTCCTACGGCGACATCACCGTCACCGAGGCCACCGACAAGTCCGTGAACTCGGTGTACGCGCAGATGGCCGCCGACGTCGGCCCCCAGAAGGTCAAGCAGACCGCGATCGACCTCGGCGTCCCCGAGACCACCCCCGACCTCGCCGACGGCCCCGCCATCGCGCTCGGCACGGCCACCGCCAGCGTCCTCGACATGGCGGAGGCGTACGCCACGCTCGCCAACCACGGCCGACACGGCACGTACACGATGGTCGAGAAGGTCACCAAGGAGGGCTCGCCGATCGAGCTGCCCGAGCGGCGCACCCGGCAGGCCGTGAGCCGCGAGGCCGCCGACACCACCACCTCGGTCCTGCGGAGCGTCGTCCAGAACGGCACGGCCTCCGCCGCGCAGGCCGCGGGCCGCCCCGCCGCGGGCAAGACCGGCACCGCCGAGGAGGACACGGCGGCCTGGTTCGCGGGCTACACCCCCGACCTCGCCACGGTCGTCTCCGTCATGGGCCAGGACCCGGTCACCGCCGCCCACAAGTCGCTGTACGGCGCGATGGGCCTGGACCGCATCAACGGCGGCGGGGCGCCCGCCGAGATCTGGGCCCAGTTCACCCGGGACGCCCTGAAGGGCAAGCCGGTCACCGACTTCGACCTCAGGCTCGCTCCGGGCGCCGACGCCCCGCAGGCCCCCGGCACCGAGGCCCCGGCCGACCCGACCACGGGCGGCACCACCGACGGCGGCAGCACGTCCACCGGCGGCCAGGACACCGGCACCGAGACGCCCGGCCAGAGCCCGAGCGCACCCGAGGGGCAGACCCAGGGCCAGACCGACGGCGGCACCACCGACGGCGGCACGGGCGGCGAGTCCCCGACCGGCGGCGGCACCGCGGACGGCGGGACCGGCGACGGCGGCACCGCCACCGACGGCGGCACGACCGACGGCGGCACCACGGAGGGCGGCGGCGAGGAGACCGACGGCGGCGCGACGGGCGGCCCGACCGGCCCCGGCTGGGGCGTGGCCCCGCAGATGGCACGCCGCGAGTGAGCTGCGCTCGCTGAGCGACCCGGCTCTCAGTGACCCGAGGTCGCCTTCAGCCCCACCACGGCGACCAGCAGCAGGCACACGAAGAAGATCCGGGCGGCGGTGGCCGGCTCCCCCAGCACGGCCATGCCGAACACCGCCGCCCCGGCCGCCCCGATGCCCACCCACACGCCGTAGGCGGTACCGATGGGCAGGGTCCTGGCGGCCTGGGACAGCAGCAGCATGCTGGCGACGATGCCGGCACCGGTGAGAACGCCGGGGAGCGGACGTGTGAAACCGTCGGTGTACTTCATACCGACGGACCACCCGACTTCGAGCAGACCGGCGACGACGAGCAGAACCCATGCCATGACGGCACCTCCGGGAAACGGGCTGACGGTGCGGGTGCGTCGTCTTTGCCTTCGACCCGGTACGGCGCGTCTCGTCGGGGATCCCTCCAACGTAGCAAGGCAACGGCGAAGGGGCCGGTGACTCCCGTCACCGGCCCCTTCGCGCTGCTGCCCGGACTACAGATAGAGGCCCGTCGAGTCCTCCGAGCCTTCGAACCGGTCCGCGGCCACGGCGTGCAGATCACGCTCGCGCATCAGCACGTACGCGATACCGCGCACCTCGACCTCGGCACGGTCCTCCGGGTCGAACAGAACCCGGTCGCCCGGCTCCACGGTCCGTACGTTCTGCCCCACCGCGACGACCTCGGCCCAGGCCAGCCGCCGGCCGACCGCCGCCGTGGCGGGGATCAGGATGCCGCCGCCGGAACGCCGCTCGCCCTCGCTGGTGTCCTGTCGCACGAGTACGCGGTCGTGCAGCATCCGGATGGGCAGCTTGTCGGGATGGGTGCTGTGCTCGTTTCTCTTGGCGCTCACGCCCTGAAACCTACCTGTCTTCCCGGTGGACGTACGCGGTCGGGTCAGCCCTTGCGCCGCCGCGTGCTGACGGCGAGCAGCCCGACCACTCCGACGACGACGAGCGCGACGGGCACGACCCGCTCCAGCCGCGGCGCCCCGTCCTCGTCCACGAACCGCGCCCGCACCTCGGAGACGGCCCGGTTGACCTCCACATAGGCCCGCCCGAGGGTGTGATCGATGTTGGACGCGACCTTGGCCTTCGCGTCCCCGACGATGGTCTTCGGGTGCACCCGCACCCCGATCTCGTCGAGGGTCTCGGCCAGGGTCTCGCGGCGGCGCCTGATGTCCGCCTCGATCTGCGCCGGGGTCCTGGTGTCCGCCGTGTCCGCCACCGTGTCGCCTCCGAAGTCGGTGTGAAGCCTGTGCGGGACAGTCTGTCAGCTCCACGACTCATGGCACTGTCAGGACCCCCGGTTACGCTGGTCCGATGAGCGAGCGACTCCAGCCGGGGAACGTGGCCCCCGCCTTCACCCTGCCCGACGCCGACGGCACCGAGGTGTCCCTGTCGGACCACAAGGGCCGCAAGGTCATCGTGTACTTCTACCCGGCCGCCCTCACCCCCGGCTGCACCAAGCAGGCCTGCGACTTCACGGACAATCTGGAGCTGCTGGCGGGCGCGGGCTACGAGGTGATCGGCATCTCCCCCGACAAGCCCGAGAAGCTGGCCAAGTTCCGCGACAAGGAGTCCCTGAAGGTCACGTTGCTGGCTGACCCGGACAAGCAGGTCCTGGAGTCCTACGGCGCCTACGGCGAGAAGAAGCTGTACGGCAAGACGGTCGTCGGCGTCATCCGCTCCACGGTGATCGTGGACGAGGAGGGCAAGGTCGAACGGGCCCTGTACAACGTCAAGGCGACGGGCCACGTGGCCAAGATCATCAAGGATCTGGGGATCTGAGGCCCCTCTGATTTCTTCTCGAGTTTCTTCTCGAGCGGCTCGTACCGGAGAGGTCCGGTACGAGCTGTTCCGCATTTCGGGCGCGACTTTCCGATAAACGGTTCGCTACTGCGCGCGGGGCCACGAACGTGTGGCCGCCAGGGCGGGACAGGAGACTGCGGTAGCGCTGAAACCGGGCGCCGGCCCGGCCACCGGCACCCTGTCGCACATCCGTCGCCGCATTCACGCGGCAGGCATCGACATCAGCCACTTCCCTGGCATCGACAGGCCCGACTTGGACCTTCCCTCGCGGGCGCCCCTGAGCCGCAGAACTCCCTGTACTCGTAGAACACTCCACGAGCTACGCCTAGGTGATGCGCGGCCTCGGCTTGGATGTGGACGACACCAATCACCGACGCGTTCGGCGCGTGGTTTCTCGGTTCGGCCTGGACACAAGCCACTTCAAGCGCCGGACATGGGCGCATCCGGAGCGCCCGGCTCCCGAGCTCATCTCTCACCGAGTGCTGATCGTCCTGCCTTCGGATGCGGGACGGACCAACCGAGTTCAGCTCCATCGCGCCCTGGTCGAGATCGGAGTGCCATACGCATGCGAGACCTGCGGCAACGAGGGCGAGTGGCTGGGGCAGCCGATCACGTTGCAGATCGACCACATCAACGGCGACTGGCGCGACAACCGCCGGGAGAATCTGCGGCATCTATGCCCCAACTGTCACGTGTTGACTCAGACGTGGTGCCGCCAGAAGTCGAGGGCACCTCTCGTCGCGTAACTTGCTCAACCCGTACACTGAACGCTGCCGGTCGAGCGCGATGACCGTTTTTGAGCGGCCGTGATGGAATTTGGCAGTCATGCTGGGTTTAGGTCCCAGTGGGTTCACACCCGTGTGGGTTCGAGTCCCACCGGCCGCACGCGCACAAAGGGGCCGCCCGGGCTGGGCGGCCCCTCTCACGCATCTCAGCCCAGCAGCTCCCGGACCACCGGCACCAGCGCCCTGAACGCCTTCCCCCGATGGCTGATCGCGTTCTTCTCCTGCGGAGTCAGCTCCGCGCACGTTCGCGTCTCGCCCTCCGGCTGGAGGATCGGGTCGTAGCCGAAGCCCCCCGAGCCCGTCGGCTCATGGCGTAGTACGCCCCGCAGCTGCCCCTCGACCACCCGCTCCGTGCCGTCCGGCAACGCCAGCGCCGCCGCGCAGGCGAAGTGGGCGCCGCGGTGTTCGTCGGCGATGTCCGAGAGCTGGGCGAGGAGCAGGCCGAGGTTGGCCTTGTCGTCGCCGTGGCGGCCGGACCAGCGGGCGGAGAAGATGCCGGGGGCGCCGTTCAGGACGTCGACGCAGAGGCCGGAGTCGTCGGCGACCGCGGGGAGGCCCGTCGCCCGGGCCAGGGCGTGGGCCTTCAGCAGCGCGTTCTCCGCGAAGGTGACGCCCGTTTCCTTGACGTCGGGGATGTCCGGGTAGGCGTCGGCACCGACGAGTTCGTGGGGCAGCCCGGCTTCGGCGAGGATCGCCCGGAGCTCGGTGATCTTTCCGGCGTTGCGAGTGGCGAGGATCAAGCGCGTCATGGCCCCCAGTATTGCCGCAGCCGCGCCCCATCAGGGGCGCGGGGAACTGCGCGACCAGCCACGACGAACCCGCACGCTGCCACCACCGCAACCGGCAGACGAGAAGCCCTGCCCAGCCGGCGCAGCGTTACGGCGTGCAGACCTTCGTCAGTTCGCCCGCCGCGTCCGTGACCGGGCTGATGTCGGGCGTCTCGTCGCCGTTCTTGATCGCCGTACGGACGTTGCCGACGGCCTGGTTGAGGTCGTCGACTGCCTTGTTGACGTCGGCGTTGTCGGTCTTGTCGCCGATCTTGTCCAGGTTCTTGTCGATGGAGTCGAGGGACTCGTCGAGCTGCGTCGGGTCGTTGGCCGCGTTGTCGACGGCTTGCTGGAGTTCCGTGACGCTGTCGGCGATGGCGTCGGCGGTCTGGACGCAGTCCAGCGCCTTGTCGACGGCGGCGCAGCCGGTGGTGAGTCCGGCGGTCAGCGCGACGGCCGCCAGGGTGGCGGCGACGGCTGCGGTGCGGCGTCGGCGGCTCGCGGCCATGGAACGGTCCCTCTCGTCGGTCGGGCCAGGCGGCCCGTGTGGCTGGCCGGGCGCACAGGGATGAGCCGTGCGCCCGTACTCCTTCAGACGCGAGCGTGCTCGGCGCGGTTGCCCGTGCCGAGCACCTGTCTTGGCGCGCCCTTTACTTTTCGAGGACGGTATCAAGCGCCGTGCGCTGGTGGGCAGCGAGTTCCGTGCAGCCGGCGACGGCGAGGTCGAGGAGGGCGTTGAGTTCGTCGCGCGCGAAGGGTTCGGCCTCGGCGGTGCCCTGGACCTCGACGAAGCGGCCGTCGCCGGTGCAGACGACGTTCATGTCGGTGTCGGCCTTGACGTCCTCCTCGTAGCAGAGGTCGAGGAGGGGGACGCCGCCGACGATGCCGACGGAGACGGCGCTGACGGTTCCGGTGAGGGGCTGGCGGCCGGCCTTGATGAGCTTCTTGCGCTGGGCCCAGGCGACGGCGTCCGCCAGCGCCACGTAGGCGCCGGTGATGGCCGCCGTGCGCGTACCGCCGTCGGCCTGGAGGACGTCGCAGTCGAGGACGATGGTGTTCTCGCCGAGAGCCTTGTAGTCGATGACGGCCCGCAGCGAACGGCCGATGAGGCGGGAGATCTCGTGGGTGCGGCCGCCGATGCGGCCCTTGACGGACTCGCGGTCGCCGCGGGTGTTGGTGGAGCGGGGCAGCATGGAGTACTCGGCGGTGACCCAGCCTTCACCGCTTCCCTTGCGCCAGCGCGGGACGCCTTCGGTGACGGAGGCGGTGCAGAAGACCTTGGTGTCGCCGAAGGAGACGAGGACGGAGCCTTCGGCGTGCTTGCTCCAGCCGCGTTCGATGGTGATCGGGCGGAGTTGCTGGGGGGTGCGGCCGTCGATTCGAGACATGCCGCTGAGCCTATCCGTACATACGGAAGGGGCCCCTCCCGCGGTGGGAAGGGGCCCTCACGACTGACCTCGGGGGTCTGTCAGGGGGTGAAGCCCGGGACGATCCCCGCGCTTCACATCAGGTCTTCGATCTCCGCGGCGATGGGGTCGGCGTCGGTGCCGATGACGACCTGGATCGCGGTGCCCATCTTGACGACGCCGTGGGCGCCGGCGGCCTTCAGGGCGGTCTCGTCGACCTTGGCGGGGTCCACAACCTCGGTCCGCAGGCGGGTGATGCAGCCTTCGACCTCTTCGATGTTGTCGATGCCGCCGAGCCCGGCAACGATCTTCTCAGCCTTGGTGGCCATGTTCGTTCTCCCTGATCCGAACCGCTTTGTCGCAGTAACCCACAGTTGACCCAACTTTGCGAGCGGTCATGTCGTGCGTGCCGAAGGATGGCGTCACGTCAGCGTGCGACCGTCCGTTCGACTGGTCTACACCACGAGCCTGCCTCTCGACAAAGGGACCGCAACGAGTGCCGACAGCCCCGCCGGCGCCGAAGCCGCCGCAAGTCCCGCCCGCGCTCGCTGGAACCGGCTGTTCCAGGGGCTGCAGAAGATGGGCCGCGGTCTTCAGTTGCCACGGCAGTTTCCGGAGGGCTGCCCCGGGGGGCGGTGGCGGTGCCGGACATCGGGTGCCAGGTGATCTACGGGGACCGGATGGTGACGGCGTTCACCTTCCGGAATCCGGGGTGTTCGGCGGGATCGTGACGGGGTCGCCGGCCGCGTTCTTCTGGGCGCGGTTCCACCGGACGCGGCTGGTGGACTGGCTGGGGTTCTTCAACGGGCGGCGGCCGGTGCCGGTCATCGTGGCGTTCGTGGCGATCGTGTTCGCCGGGCTGTGTCCGTGCGTGTGGCCGCCGGTCGGCATCACCGAGCCGATCGACCACTCGTTCCTCTTCATCGCGCCCGTGCTGTACGCGGTGCACGCGCTGCTGACACTCCTCTATTACGTGATCTTCCGGTTCGCGATCATGTAGTTCGACCTGAAGACTGAGGGGCGCGAAACCGAGGAGGATGTCGAGGACAGCGCCAAGGCGTGATCGTCGGGGCGGGCGGAATTGGCGGGTTCCGCTCGTTCGGCCTACCGTGCTACAACTGGTCTACACCACTCACTGGTGGAGGTCGCGCGGTGGAGACCGCGTTCCCCTTTTGAGACGCCGCCGTCCCCCGTCGAGCTCTTCCCTGGGCGGCGCCGTGCCCCATGGAGGAAGTTCATGTCCACAGCCACAGCCGCGCCCGCGAGCCCGAAGAAGGGGTCTGCGGTGATGGCGGTCCTGCAGCGGATCGGCCGCAGCCTCATGCTGCCCGTCGCCGTGCTGCCGGCCGCCGCGCTCCTGGTCCGCCTCGGCAACACCGACATGCTGGGGCGGGAGTCGTTCCCGGAGTTCATCACCAAAATCGCGAGCTTCATGACCGCGGGCGGCAACGCGATCCTCGACAACATGCCGCTGCTGTTCGCCGTGGGCATCGCGATCGGCTTCGCGAAGAAGTCGGACGGCTCGACCGCTCTCGCCGCCGTCGTCGGCTACCTGGTCTTCAAGAACGTGCTGGCCACGTTCACCGACCCGAACCTGCCCAAGGTGGCGACGGCCGTCGACGGCAAGGTCGTCATGACGGACGCGCCGGTGGACGCCAAGGTGCTCGGCGGTGTGGTGATGGGGCTCGTCGTCGCCCTGCTCTACCAGCGCTTCTACCGCACCAAGCTGCCCGACTGGGCGGGCTTCTTCGGCGGTCGCCGCCTGGTCCCGATCCTCGCCGCCTTCGCGGGCCTGGTCATCGGCATCGTCTTCGGCTACATATGGCCGGTCCTCGGTACGGCCCTGCACAACGTCGGCGAGTGGCTGGTGGGTTCCGGGGCCGTCGGCGCGGGCATCTTCGGTGTCGCCAACCGCGCGCTGATCCCGATCGGCATGCACCACCTGCTGAACTCCTTCCCCTGGTTCCAGGCCGGCACCTACGAGGGCAAGAGCGGTGACATCGCCCGGTTCCTGGCGGGCGACCCGAGCGCCGGACAGTTCATGACCGGCTTCTTCCCGATCATGATGTTCGCCTTGCCGGCCGCCTGCCTGGCGATCGTGCACTGCGCCCGGCCCGAGCGCCGCAAGGTCGTCGGCGGCATGATGATCTCCCTCGCGCTGACCTCGTTCGTCACGGGCGTCACCGAGCCGATCGAGTTCACCTTCATGTTCATCGCCCCGGTGCTGTACGCGATCCACGCCGTGCTCACCGGTGTCTCGATGGCGCTGACCTGGGCGCTGGGCATGAAGGACGGCTTCGGCTTCTCGGCCGGCGCGGTGGACTTCTTCCTGAACCTGGGCATCGCGACCAACCCGTGGGGCCTGGCCCTGGTCGGCCTGTGCTTCGCGGCGGTCTACTACGTGGTCTTCCGCTTCGCGATCACCAAGTTCAACCTGCCGACGCCGGGCCGCGAGTCCGACGAGGAACTCGCCGAGCTCCAGAAGGCGGAGGCGAAGTAGCCCGCACACGCTGAAGGCCCCGGAACCGCTTGGCGGTTCCGGGGCCTCGTCGTGCTCGGTGGCCGGACAGGCCCTCAGACCTCGTACGTCTGCCGCGGTGCCGCGAGGTCCACGGGACCGTCGTAGACCGCGCGGGCGTCGGCCAGGTTGACCTGGGGGTCCGTCCACGGCGGGATGTGCGTGAGCACCAGGTGCCGGGCACCGGCCCGGGCCGCCGTCTCGCCCGCCTCGCGGCCGTTGAGGTGCAGGTCGGGGATGTTCTCCTTGCCGTGCGTGAACGCCGCCTCGCACAGGAACAGGTCGGCGTCCCGGGCGAGTTCGTCCAGGGCGGGGCTCAGGCCGGTGTCGCCGGAGTACGTCAGGACCTTGCCGTCGTGTTCGACGCGGATGCCGTACGCCTCCACGGGGTGGGCCACGCGCTCGGTGTGCACCGTGAACGGGCCGATCTCGAAGGTGGACGGCTTGACCGTGTGGAAGTCGAAGACCTCGCTCATGGAGGAGGCGGAGGGGGTGTCCGCGTAGGCGGTGGTCAGCCGGTGTTCCGTGCCTTCCGGTCCGAAGACGGGGAGCGGATCGCAGCGGCCGCCGTCGTGGCGGTAGTAGCGCGCGACGAAGTACGCGCACATGTCGATGCAGTGGTCGGCGTGCAGGTGGCTGAGGAAGATCGCGTCGAGGTCGTAGAGACCGCAGTGGCGCTGCAACTCGCCCAGGGCACCGTTGCCCATGTCGAGAAGCAGCCGGAAGCCGTCGGCCTCGACGAGGTAGCTCGAGCAGGCCGATTCCGCGGACGGGAACGACCCCGAGCAGCCGACGACGGTGAGCTTCATGAAGCAGAAACCTCCGCTGGCGGGAATGTCTGAGAGGGGCGTCGGGGGTCGTGCGGTGCGTCGAGCGTAAGGCGCAAAACCTCCGGTCGCTCCTCCGCCAAGGGCCGTTGTGGGCGAACTCACCTGTGGTGTCACCGGTTCG
The DNA here is from genome assembly GCF_001270025.1 of Streptomyces azureus. Classification (NCBI taxonomy): domain Bacteria; kingdom Bacillati; phylum Actinomycetota; class Actinomycetes; order Kitasatosporales; family Streptomycetaceae; genus Streptomyces; species Streptomyces azureus. Next base: position 23,857 of record NZ_DF968357.1, read on the forward strand.
GCTGGCAGGGCCCGGCGTGATCCTTGTGAGGGGGGCGCGTGGGAGGGACGGCGCCGGTACCGTCTCAGTATGGACACGTCCTGGTGGCTGGCGCTCGCCGCGGTGATACTGCTCGCGCTCGTCGCCACGCTCGTCGACGGCTGGGGGCGGCGGTCGGCGGCGCGGCGCGGCCGGACGGCGGTGGCAACCGCCACGGTGGCGGGGCTGCCGCAGCCGGCGGAGATCTGGTGGGCGGACGTTCCTTACGAGGACGAGGCCCGCACGAAGGACCGGCCCTGCCTGGTGCTGGCGGTGCGCGGCGAGCGGGCGACCGTCGCGAAGATCACCACCCGCTTCCGGCACGAGCGCACAGGCGTGATCCCCCTCCCCCCGGGCTCGGTCGGCGACACCCAGGGCCGCGCGAGCTTCCTGGAGACGGACGAACTGAGGGAGGTCCCGGTGTGGGGCTTCCGCCGACGGGTCGGGGTGGTGGACCCGGCACTGTGGGACCAGGTGCGGTACTTGGCCGGCTGAGAGCCGGGTCTCACTGGGCGGCGTCCCCACGGGAACACGCCCCCGAACCGGCCGCGGGCCGGGCACGAGGGCCGGGGCGTGTCGGCCGGGCGCCGACGACCGACCAGGCGGGCCGGGCGGATACGGCCGAGCACGACGACCGGACGGGACGACCGAGACGACCGGGCAGGACGCCGGGCGGGACGGCTGCGGGGCGTCGACCAACCACGCCAACCGATCAGATCGGCCGAACGGATCGGTCAACCGCGACGACCGGACCGGACGACCGGCCGAGTCGACCGCAACGACCAGGCAAAACGCCAGGCGGGACGGCCGGGGGCATCGACCAACCACGCCAACCGAGCAATTCGGCCGGACGGATCGGTCGACCGCGACGACCGGGCGGATCGGCCGGGAGGGACGGCCGGGAGGGACGGCCGGGAGGGACGGCCGACCGCGACGGCGGGGCGGGTCGACCGGACACGACGGCCGCGTCGGCCCGCGATGAAGCCCTAACGGTGGTTCCGGCCTTCGGTCGGCGCCCTTGCCGCGGCCGGGGGAGCAGCGGGTGCGGCACCAGCGCGGCAGCGGTGACCGCGGTCGGCACCCCGGCGCTCACCCGGCTGCCTCGGGGCGGCCCGGGGTCCGACCCGGGCCGAGGAGCGGGCCGCGCCCGGGCTGCCGCCGGGACTGCGGGCCGGAGACGCAGAAGGCCCGGAAGAGAAGGCCCGGAAACGCAGAAGGGCCGGAGTTCTCGCTCCAGCCCTTCTCGGGTGATCCGCCGTCGGTTACGCCCAGAGCTGTCCCTGGAGCGTCTCGATGGCCTCCTCCGTCGTGGCCGCCGTGTAGACGCCCGTCGACAGGTACTTCCAGCCGCCGTCGGCGACGACGAAGACGATGTCGGCCGGCTCGCCGGCCTTGACGGCCTTCTTGCCCACGCCGATCGCGGCGTGCAGCGCGGCGCCCGTCGAGACGCCGGCGAAGATGCCCTCCTGCTGGAGCAGCTCGCGGGTGCGGGTGACCGCGTCCGCCGAGCCGACCGAGAAGCGGCTGGTGAGGACCGACGCGTCGTACAGCTCGGGGACGAAGCCCTCGTCGAGGTTGCGCAGGCCGTAGACCAGGTCGTCGTAGCGCGGTTCGGCCGCGACGATCTGGACGTCCGGCTTGTGTTCGCGCAGGTAGCGGCCCACACCCATAAGCGTGCCGGTGGTGCCGAGGCCCGCCACGAAGTGGGTGACGGAGGGCAGGTCCGCGAGGATCTCGGGGCCCGTCGTCGCGTAGTGGGCGCCCGCGTTGTCCGGGTTGCCGTACTGGTAGAGCATCACCCAGTCCGGGTGCTCGGCCGAGAGCTCCTTGGCGACGCGCACGGCGGTGTTGGAACCGCCCGCGGCCGGGGAGGAGATGATCTCGGCGCCCCACATGGCCAGCAGGTCCCGGCGTTCCTGGGAGGTGTTCTCCGGCATCACGCAGACGATGCGGTAGCCCTTTAGTTTCGCCGCCATGGCCAGGGAGATGCCGGTGTTGCCGGACGTGGGCTCGAGGATCGTGCAGCCCGGCGTCAGGCGGCCGTCCTTCTCCGCCTGCTCGATCATGTGCAGGGCCGGGCGGTCCTTGACCGACCCCGTCGGGTTGCGGTCCTCCAGCTTCGCCCAGATACGCACGTCGGCGGACGGCGACAGCCGCGGCAGGCGCACCAGGGGGGTGTTGCCGACCGCGGCCAGGGGTGAGTCGTATCGCATCGGTGATCAGACCATGCCGCCGGCCACGGCCGGCAGGATCGTGACGTTGTCGCCGTCCGTCAGCTTGGTGTTGATGCCGTCGAGGAAGCGGACGTCCTCGTCGTTCAGGTAGACGTTGACGAAGCGGCGCAGCTGGTCGCCGTCCACGATGCGGGCCTGGATGCCGGCATGCCGCGTCTCGAGGTCGGCGAACAGCTCGGCGAGGGTGTCACCGCTGCCCTCCACCGCCTTCTGACCGTCGGTGTACTGGCGGAGGATGGTCGGGATGCGGACCTCGATGGCCATGGCTCAGGGCTCCTGTCGGGAGTAGTCAGTCGGGCGCGCGGCAGCGCAAGAACAGCGGGGTGGTGCGTGTGTGCAGCGCCGCGGCTCACGGCCGTACGGCGGCAGGGGTCGGCGTCAACAGATGGCGCTGGCGAGCCTGCACAGGTCGACGTGCAGCCGCGCAACGAGCAGCATGCCCGGCGTCTTGTCGCTCACGTCGTGGAAAACCATGCGCTCATCGTATCGATTCCCGGTCCGGGTTCTGGAATGTGATCCCACATCGCGGACGATTTCTGGCCGGGTAGTGAGACCGCCCTGTTCAGCCCCGTCCAGACCCGCTCAGTACGCCTCGACGATCTCGACCTCCTCCTCCGTGACCTCGCCCTCCACGATCCGGAACGAGCGGAACTGGAACTCGCCGGCCCCGTCGGTGTCGGCCGTGGAGACGAGGACGTAGTGCGCGCCGGGCTCGTTCGCGTACGAGATGTCGGTGCGGGAGGGGTAGGCCTCGGTCGCCGTGTGGGAGTGGTAGATCACCACCGGCTCCTCGTCACGGTCGTCCATCTCGCGGTAGAGCTTGAGCAGGTCGCCGGAGTCGAACTCGTAGAACGTGGGCGACATGGCCGCGTTGAGCATCGGGATGAAGCGCTCGGGGCGGTCCGAGCCCGCCGGACCCGCCACGACGCCGCACGCCTCGTCGGGGTGGTCCTTGCGCGTGTGGGCGACGATCTGGTCGACGAGGGCCTGGGTGATGGTCAGCATGCTCGTCAGGATAAGCAAAAGGGCCGTTCCGTACCGAAGGGTGGTACGAGACGGCCCATATGCCGGACACCGGGGATGAACACCGGATGCTCGGACGCCCTGAGCGGCAGCCGGGGAGGGCGCCACGAGTGCCCCCTCCGACTGGACGTCCGGCTCGGAAGGTCAGCCGACCTTCTCGAGGTCCGAGTCCCCACGGCGCTCTGTGACCTGCGGGTTGCGGCTCTTGAGGACCGCCCAGCCGATGCCGAGGGCGGCGGCCCAGCCGGCCATGACGTACAGGCAGACGCGGGCGTCGGCGTCGTACGCGATCAGGCCGGTCACGAAGAGGAGGAACACGATGGCGATCCAGCTGCACACCGAGCCGCCCGGCGCCGGGAAGGACGAGGCGGGCAGGCGGCCCGCGACGACCTGGCGGCGGTAGAGGACGTGGCTGATCAGGATCATCAGCCAGGTCCAGATGCCGGCCGCGGTGGCGATGGAGGTGACGTAGCCGAACGCCTTCTCCGGGACGACGTAGTTGAGGACCACGCCGATGCCCATGAACAGGACCGAGACGAAGATGCCGAGGGCCGGGGTCTTGGTGGCCGACAGCCTCGTGAAGACCTTCGGGGCCTCGCCGCTCTCGGCCAGGTTCCGCAGCATGCGGCCCGTGGAGTACATGCCGGAGTTGCAGGAGGACAGGGCCGCGGTCAGCACGACGAAGTTGACGATGCCCGCGGCGGCCGGGATACCGATCACCGCGAAGGCCTTCACGAACGGGCTGACGCCCTCCGAGAACTCGGTCCACTTCACCACGCAGAGGATGACGGTGAGAGCGCCGACGTAGAACAGCGCGATGCGCCACGGCAGGGTGTTGATCGCCTTGGGGAGGGTCTTCTCGGGGTCCTCGGACTCGCCGGCCGTGACACCGACCAGCTCGACCGCGAGGTAGGCGAACATGACGCCCTGCAGCGTCATCAGGGACGAGCCGATGCCCTTGGGGAAGAAGCCGTCGAAGGCCCAGAGGTTGGAGACGGCGGCGGTGTCGCCGGCGGCGCTGAAGCCGAAGGTGAGCACGCCCAGGCCGATCACGATCATGCCGATCAGAGCGGTGACCTTGACCATCGAGAACCAGAACTCCAGCTCACCGAAGAGCTTCACGGAGATCAGGTTGACCCCGAAGAGGATCACCAGGAAGACGAGGGCGGTGACCCACCGCGGGACGTCCGGGAACCAGTAGTGGACGTAGATCGCGGCGGCCGTGAGCTCGGCCATGCCGGTGACGACCCACATCAGCCAGTACGTCCAGCCGGTGAAGTAGCCGAAGAACGGGCCGAGGAACTCACGGGAGTACTCGGCGAAGGAACCCGAAACCGGGCGGTAGAGCAGGAGCTCACCGAGCGCCCGCATGATGAAGAAGATGATGACGCCGGCGAGGGCGTACATCAGGATGAGGCTGGGACCGGCCTTGGCGATGTTCGCGCCGGCCCCCAGGAACAGGCCGACGCCGATGGCTCCGCCGATGGCGATCATCTGGACCTGACGGCTGCCGAGCCCGCGTTCGTACCCCTCCTCGGGGGCACCCGCGGCGCTTGCGTCAGTGACCTTCGAAGAGGTCATGCGTAGTGCGCCTTTCTCCATGTCGACCCGGGCCTTCGTCGGCCTCGGATCGGGTCTCGATCCCCCCGGACTGCTGGAGCTGTGCCCGGCCGACGATCCGTCGACCACATGGCGCACCCGCCGAACATTCGGGTGGTGTTCGCCGGGCGTCGTGAAGATTTATCACGGCCGTACCAGGGATCGACGATGGGGCATGTGGCACATCGCACAAGAAGAACCGAATAAAACCATCACTGCCCCCCATAGCGGGCGGCGGCGGTGACGCGATCGTTATCCGGATTTGAGTGCCCTCTGAGCGAACACGAGACCGTCACTCTTCATCACAGGAGCGTCACAGGCAGCGTCATGTGTGGCGTCCGCAGCCGGTGGTGCGGGTCGGCGTCGCACTCGTCGGTGATCTCCAGGCGGGAGTCGAGGGTCAGGCGCAGGTCGTTGAGGGCGCCGAGCCACTGCTGGGACTCCTCGGCGGACGGCTTGGGACCCCACCGCTCTCGCCGGCGGAGAAACACACGTGAATGATCGAGGCCCCGCGGCACATCGAAGCTCCAGTGATTCGAGGCGACCAGGAGATCGGGTCGCAGCGTCAAACCGGAGCTTCGATGCATTCATGGTGGCCTGGCAACGCCCGTTACGGCGCGATGATCGGCACACTCACGATCAACGTGACTATGAAGAAGCCTTGAATACCTTCCAGGATGAGCAATTCACCGGAGTCGTGTCGCCGGAGCCGTCCACCGTGCACACCTTCATCCTGTAGGTGTCCGAGGTGTTCAGGTCCACGGTCTTGTAGACCGAGTTGTGTGCTCCCTCCCCGTTGTACCAGGAGGCGAGGGGGTAATAAGTGATGGCGGGATCCCGCCAGTACTCCACGTACGCTCGTGTGCCGTGACCGTCCGCACTGTCGTCCCAGAGTCCGAACCTGTCTCCGTCTTCGTAGAAGTACAGGCTGCCGCGGAGGACGGAGTTCACGTACAGATTGACGTTCTGGTTCGCGGCGAAAGCGGGAGTGCCGGCGCCCAGCACAATGGCAGGAACGGCCGACAGCGCCGCTACCTTCGCGAGCAACCTCTTAGGCATGAAGAACTCCATGGTCGATTAGGAGATGAATTGCGCCTCGAGGTTCACAAAGCTTGTGACTTTCGAAGATCGTCGGCGTAGCGAAAGATTTATCACGCGAGGCGGCGACCACGAGTGAGGTAAATCACCCGCAAGGAGGATGAAGACCGTCGAATGCGGTCGCAAGTCGGACACCTCGACTCCTGTTCGTTATCCGGAATTGAGGTTCCGCTGAGCCTTCGCGGAATGCGAACATTCACCGCGGCCACCGAGAGTGATGATCTTGGGCGCGAGGTGACGGCCGGTGACGTCGGCTGGTGGGGTGGTGTTCGGGTGGGCGGTGGCTGCCTGCCGGTGGCAGCCAGGCGCGGATGAGGCGGCGGAGACCCGCGGGCCGCCGACGGGTGTCGTTCGGGTCGGCGGTGCGGGTCGGGCCCATCGCCCCGATCCGGGCGGAAGCCCGCCGTGCGGGAGCCCTCCCGTCAGGAAGTCGGCCGGAGCCCTCCCGTCAGGACGTCACGGCATCAGGGTGCCGACCAGCGTCTCCTGCAGCCCGCCCAGCCACAGATACGCCATCACCATCGGCTTGCGGGGGTCCTCGTCCGGCAGCCGGTAGAGCAGGTCGGTGTCGTCCTCGTCGGTGATCTCCAAGCGGGAGCCGATGGCCAGGCGCAGGTCGTTGAGGGCGCCGAGCCACTGCTGGGACTCCTCGGGCGAGAGCTTCAGCACCGCGCCGCCCTCCCCCGCCGAGGCGGCGCTCAGGGCGTCCAGGGAGCGGATCACCGCGAGCGCCTTGTCCCGCTTGCCGGCCCGCAGGTCGTTCTCGGTGTAGCGGCGGAACTCGGCGGAGTACGCCCGCTGCTCCTCGGCGTCCCGGGGCGAGGAGGGCTGCTCGGGGTCGCTGTAGGCGTCCGGGAAGAGGCGTTTGAGCACCGGGTCGGCGGGCGGCTCGCTCGGGCCGTCCGCGAACAGCTCGGCGAGCGGGTCGTCGGCGGCGTCCTCGGCGGGGCCGGGGCCGATGAGCTCCAGGAGCTGGACGGCCAGCGACCGGATGATGGAGATCTCGACGTCGTCGAGGGCGACGGCCGCGCCGCCGCCGGGAAGCGGTTCGAAGGTTCCGGGCATGAACGCCTTTTCGCTGCTGGGCGGGGAGCTGGCTACTTGCGGTCCTGCTGGAGGGTGGCCCACAGGCCGTAGCCGTGCATGGCCTGCACGTCGCGTTCCATCTCCTCGCGGCTACCGCTGGAGACGACCGCCCGGCCCTTGTGGTGGACGTCGAGCATGAGCTTGGTGGCCTTGTCCTTGGAGTAGCCGAAGTACGTCTGGAAGACGTACGTCACATAGCTCATGAGGTTGACCGGGTCGTTGTGGACGATGGTGACCCAGGGGAGGTCCGGCTCGGGTACGGCGAAGACCTCCTCCGCCGACTCGGTCCGTTCGATCTCCAGGGGCGCGGGTGACGTCACACTGCCCATGCTGCCACCCGAGGGGGGTAGTCGCACAAACGGGCCTGGAAGCCGGGGGCCTTGATGTAAATCGTCAAACTGACGAAATGGGGGTACGATCCCGCTCATGAACACAGCGGACCTTGGGCTGCCGGTGGATGTTCCCTCGACGGCGCTCTTCACGGACCAGTACGAGCTGACGATGCTGCGGGCCGCTCTGGAGGCGGGCACGGCCGAGCGGCGAAGTGTGTTCGAGGTCTTCACCCGGCGCCTGCCGAACGGGCGCCGCTACGGCGTCGTGGGAGGCACCGGGCGGGTGCTGGACGCGGTGGAGAACTTCCGCTTCGACGCGGGCGTCCTGGACTTCCTGCGCGAGCGTGAGATCGTCGGCGAGGAGACCCTCGACTGGCTCGCCGGCTACCGCTTCAGCGGGGACATCTGGGGCTACCCCGAGGGCGAGGTGTACTTCCCGGGCTCGCCGATCATGCGGGTCGAGGGCACCTTCGCCGAGTGCGTGCTGCTGGAGACCGTGATCCTGTCGATCCTCAACCACGACTCGGCGATCGCCGCGGCCGCCTCGCGCATGTCGTCGGCCGCCGGGGACCGGCCGCTGATCGAGATGGGCGCCCGGCGCACGCACGAGCTGGCGGCGGTGGCGGCGTCCCGGGCCGCGTACGTGGGCGGCTTCGCGACCACCTCGGACCTGGCCGCCGGGTTCCGCTACGGCATCCCCACCGTCGGCACCTCCGCCCACGCCTTCACCCTGCTGCACGACAGCGAGCGGGACGCCTTCCAGGCCCAGGTGAACACGCTGGGGCGGGGCACGACGCTGCTGGTGGACACCTACGACGTCGCCGAGGCGGTCCGTACGGCCGTCGAGGTCGCCGGGACCGGGCTCGGGGCCGTGCGGATCGACTCCGGCGACCTGCTGCTGGTGGCGCACCGGGTGCGGCAGCAACTGGACGAGCTGGGCGCGACCGACACGAAGATCATCGTGACCTCGGACCTGGACGAGTACGCGATCGCCTCGCTGGCGGCGGCGCCCGTGGACGCGTACGGCGTCGGTACGCAACTGGTGACCGGATCCGGGCACCCGACGTCCTCGATGGTCTACAAGCTGGTCGCGCGGGCCGAGTCCGCCGACCCGAACGCGCCGCTGGTGCCGGTGGCGAAGAAGTCGAGCGGGGGCAAGACGTCCGTGGGCGGGCGCAAGTGGGCCGCGCGGCGGCTGGACTCCTACGGGGTCGCCGAGGCCGAGGTGGTCGGCACCGGCCCGGTGCCGGCGGGTCTCGCGGACCGGCAACTGCTCGTGGAGCTGGTCAAGGGCGGCGAGGTCGTCGCCCGAGAGCCGCTGGACGCGGCGCGGGACCGGCACGCGGCGGCGCGCGCGGGGCTCCCGATGTCGGCCACGCAGCTCTCGCGCGGGGAGCCCGTCCTTCCGACGGAGTACGCGCACGAGGCCACGGGTAGCTAATTGCGGTGTGCCGCGATGCGCCGACCCCTGCCCCCTCCCGTCTCCTCCTCCATGTCAATAGGCTCGGAAGTGCACCGGCCGGGCTTGCCGACCTCATAGCCGAAGGACACCGACCATGCGCCGCGCCTTGATCGTCGTAGACGTGCAGAACGACTTCTGCGAGGGGGGCAGCCTCGCGGTGGCCGGCGGTGCCGATGTGGCTGCCGCCGTCACCGAGCTGATCGGCCAGGCGGCCGGGTCCGGCTACCAGCACGTCGTGGCCACCCGCGACCACCACATCGCCCCCGGCGGCCACTTCTCCACCAACCCCGACTACGTCCGCTCCTGGCCGGCGCACTGCGTCGCCGGCACGGAGGGCGTCGGCTTCCACCCGAACTTCGCCCCCGCCGTCGCGTCCGGCTCCATCGACGCCGTCTTCGACAAGGGCGCGTACGCGGCGGCGTACAGCGGCTTCGAGGGCACGGACGAGAACGGCGCCAAACTGGCCGACTGGCTCCGCTCCCGGGAGATCACCGAGGTCGACGTGGTCGGCATCGCCACGGACCACTGCGTACGCGCCACGGCCCTGGACGCCGCCAAGGAAGGCTTCCGTACCCACGTCCTCCTCGACCTCACGGCCGGGGTGGCCCAGGAGACCACCGAGCGGGCCCTGGAGGAGCTGCGCCAGGCGGGCGTGGAACTCTCGGGCAAGCCGGTCGTCCAGTGACCCGGTAGCCCGGTAGCCCGGTAACCCCTGAGGGTCAGGTCTGGGCCGCCGGGCGTCGCAGGAGGGCTCTGATCGGACGCCACAGCTCCAGGGCGAGGTCCGGGCCGCCTACGACACCGTTGTCAGGGGCCGTGCGCCATATCAGGCCGTCGGGGTGGTGCAGGACCGCCGTGATCTCGTCGGGGGACGGCGGCGCGGCGTTGCCGCGCAGGTAGACCGCACGCAACCCCAGATTGCGGAGCCTGGTCAGGGCTCGGGCGCGGTTCGCCGCGTGGACGAGTACGCGGACGGAGCCGGGGCCGTCGGCGGCGGGGCTGGGCAGGTTCAGCGCCACCACCACGGTGCCGTTCGGCAGCTTGCAGAAGCCTCCTGCGGCCATGCGGTCATACCCCCGTGTCGGTCGGTGTGTCGGTCGGTGTCAATAAGAGAACCACAGGACGCACCTAAACACGGATCGGCGGTGACCCGCCAGGGGGTCACCGCCGATCATGCTCTGACCTGGGAAAATGCGATTTACTTCGCTGCGGGGCCTACTTCGAGCTCGACCGTCGAGCCGTCCTTGGCCTCCTTGATGATCTTGATCTTGGTGTTGGTGTCAGTGATCTTGACGCCGCCGGCCTTGTTCGACTCGTCGTAGTAGTCGTCGGTGCGGTCGTTGAAGACCGACACACCCTTCGACGACGGGATCCGGGTCGCCACGTCCGCCATGTGCAGCGTCATGCCGTCCGTGCGGTACTTGCTGAACGGCGCGTCGTAGCTCTGGATGCGGTTGCGCATCAGCGTGCCGTCGGACCACTTGAGCGCGGTCGGGTGCGAGTCGACCGGCAGGAGCAGGCCGGTGCCCGGGTGCTTGCTGGTGTTGTTGTCCGCCTGGGAGGTGTCCCACTTCCAGATCAACAGGCCGTTCTGGTACGGGTAGTGCTCCACCCAGTCCGGACGGGTCTTGGAGAAGCCGAAGTTGTACGGGCCGACCTTGAGGGTCTTGTCGTACGACACGTACTGGCGGTTCTCCGCGATGTAGTACTGCGCGTAGTCCTTGGTGAAGGACGCGCCCATGCGGGAGAAGCCGCCCGCCTTCCAGGCCGCGTCCGCGGACTCGGCGTCGTCGGAGAAGACCGCGGCACCGTCGGCGGTCACGGTGATGCGGTCGGCCGCGAAGCCCTTCATCGCCAGGCCGCCGTCGGTCTGGTAGCGGAAGCGCAGGTCGATCTTCTTGCCCGCGTAGGCGTCCAGCGGGAACGCCAGCTTCTTGTAGGCGTCGGCCGTGCCGGTCAGGGCCGGCTTGTCGCTGCCGTCGCGCGGAAGCGGCTGGCCGTCCACCGTGCCGTCGAGCGCGGTCCAGTTGGCGCCGCCGTCGGTCGACACCTCGGTGTAGAGATAGTCGTAGTTGGCCTCGATCTCGTACCAGCCGTCGAGGGTCAGGGACGCCGACGCCTTGCCGGTCAGGTCCACGGAACGAGTCAGCGTGTTCTTCAGGTCGTTGCCGCTGCCGCTCCACCACTGGGTGGCGCCCTGAGCCGGGGTGACGAGTTCCGTGGTGACGGCCTTCTTGGGCAGCTCGACCACGAGGGCCTGCTTGTGCTTCGTGTTGTACTCGGCGAGACCCAGCTTGTGCCACGAGTTCGTCGCGGCCTTCGCGGTGTCGTACTTGAGCCAGCCCAGCTGGAGCTTGTCCCAGGCGGTCATGTCGCCGGGCAGGTCACCGATCTCGTTCTTGCCGGTGCCCAGCCAGGAGCCGGAGGACATCAGGGTCCAGAAGCCGGTGGAGTTCTCGCCGCCGCTGGTGTCGTAGTGGTCCGGCAGGCCGAGGTCGTGGCCGTACTCGTGGGCGTAGACGCCGAGTCCGCCGTTCTCCGGCTGGACGGTGTAGTCGCCGACCCAGATGCCGGTGTCGCCGATCTTCGCGCCGCCGAGCTTGTTGTCCTCGGGGCCGGTGGCGCCGGCGTCGGTGCCGAAGGCGTACCAGCGGTGGGCCCAGATCGCGTCCTCGCCCTGCGCGCCGCCACCCGCGGACTCGTCCTCACCGGCGTGCACGACCTGGAAGTGGTCGATGTAGCCGTCGGACTCGTTGAAGTCGCCGTCGCCGTCGAAGTCGTAGCGGTCCCACTGGTCGTACTGCTTGACGTCCGCCTTGATCTGGGCGTCGGTCTTCCCAGCTGCCTTCTGCTGGGAGACCCACGCGTTCATACCGTCGCTGACGACGTTCCACACGCTCGGGCAGTTTTTGTCACCGCACGCGTTGTTGCCGTAACGGGCCTCGTTGTAGGGGACCTTGACCCAGTCCGAGACCTCGCCCTCGACCGAGTAGCGGCCGGAGGACTGCTTCTCGTAGTACTTCTTGACCGACTCGGTGTTCTTGCCGGTGCCGAAGTAGAGGTCCTGGAAGTACTCCCGGTTGTAGTCCGCCCGCCAGGCGGTGGAGTTGTCCTTCTTGCGGTCCGGCTTGGCTATCTGGTTGTGCAGCGGGCCGGGCGTGCCGCCGAACTCGCTGATCTTGTCGCCGAACTCGACCAGGATGGTGAAGATCTTGTCGGTCTTCTCGCGGCCGAGCTCGACGTACTTGCTGTCGCCCTTCTTGCTCTTGAGCTGGACGACCTTCGAGCCGTCACGGTTCTTGACCGTGTTCTTGCCGGATATGACCTGCTTCAGGGCCTCCTGGCGCTGGGCCGCCTGGGTCTTGCTCAGCGGGCCTTCGAGGTCGTGCTCGCCGTGGTGGCGATCCGCCGGGTCGTGCCGGTCCACGGTGGTGGGCCTGGGAGCGGAGGTGTCGTCGGCCTGGGCCACACCGTATGCGGAGACGGTGGCCGTGGCCGCCGCGAGCGCCACGCCTATGGCCGCCGCCCTGAACGTCCAGGGTCTACTGGTCACTTGAGTTCCTCCCCCGCGTTCGTGCGCGCGGAGGAAGGGGTCTGATGTAGCAGGAGTCCGCGCGCGCGTGATCAACGCGTGTAGTCAAGTGACGACATTTGACTAGAGGTTTAGAAGAAAAGACAGACCTTGACTTGGACAGGTCAAGTGCACTATGCGGAGTCGATGTTCGCTTTACGGACAATCAAGCCGGTTCCCGGGCAGCGATGCCCGCCGCCCCGCAGGCACGTGCCACCGTCCGATGGGCGCGCGCATATGTCCACTACCTGGACGCCATGACTCCGTGCGCCCCCTGTGCTCCGGCCCTGTTGATTAGGTCACGCTTACCGTTCGTTCCACTCGGGCACGCTGCCGATTAGAGTCGCTTGGCGGAACGCCCGGAAGCTGGCGGAATGCCAGGCCGACACCCCCGTGGACCCCCACTTTCGAGGACATGATGGCCATGCCCCGTCCGACTGCCGCACAGCTCGCCTACGGTTCCTGCACCGTGATCTTCTCGACCCTCGCCATGCTGCTGCTGTCACAGACGGGTTCGGGCGTGGGGATCGCGATCACCGCCGTCGCGGCGCTCGCCCTCGGGCTGCTGGTCGCCATGACGGTGCCCGGGAAGCGCCCGGCAGCGGTGGAGCACCCCGCGCCCGAGGAACCCGTACGGGCCTCGGTGCCCGCGCCGGTCCCAACTCCGGAACCGGTGCGCGAGCGGGCGGTCTCCTGACCGCCGACTGATCCTTTTTCACCCCTGGCTGCTTCGCCTGTGCCTCAATTGGTGCTGACCACGACCGTTTTGGCCGCCTTGTCGTGCAAGCCCTGCTTGTAGGGCCGGTCGAAGAAGCTCCAGCCGCCCGAGATCGCGGTCCAGACGCAGGCACAGCAGAAGGCGAACGGGATCCACAGCACCGCCGCGCGCATCAGCGCGTTCTGCGCGGAGGGCGTGGCGCCGTTGTCCAGGTTGGCCACCCGCATGTTGAGCAGCTTCTTGCCGAGGGTCTGGCCGGTCCGCGCGGTCAGAACGGTGTCGTAGGCGATGTAGAGGACGGCGGCGACCGCCGACTGCCAGAAAGACTTGCCGACTTCGATGCGGTCGCTGTCCACGTCGTACTCGTTGACGTCGAAGCCCCAGGTGAGCAGCCAGACGACGGCGCCCACCAGGATCATGTCGATGATGCGGGCGAGCGTGCGCTTGCCGCTGTCGGCGAGCGGGGGCATGCCGGCGAGGGGGTCGGTGGGGTAGGAGCCGCCGCCGTAGGGGGAACCGCCATAGGGGCCACCAGGGCCACCAGGGCCACCACCGGGAGGACCGTCGTAGGGGCCGCCGCCGGGAGGGACACCGCCGGGGCCACCACCGGGGCCGCCGCCCGGGTGCGGCGGGGACCCGTGGTCGTAGGGCGAGCCCGCGCCCTCGCCGGGCTGCTGGCCCGGGGGCCGCTTCCTGAACGGATCGTCTTCCGGGGGCTGCTGACCGGAGCCGGGGGGCGGTTCACTGCTCATGGCCCGAGTCGACCGCGAACCTCACGGCTCCGCATCCGGCGGGCGGCCGTCCGAGGTACGGATTCACCTGGTGCCGCAGCGGTACGCCGCCCTCCCGTGCCGGACGTACGGGTGCCGCTCAGCCCGCCACGAACGTGTGCGCGGCCTTGTCGTGCCAGCACTGGCGCCACGGCTTGTCGAAGAGGCACCAGGCGATGCCGACGATCCCGACGACGAGGAGTCCGGGCACGCTGTAGACCAGCCAGCGGCGCAGGGCCGCGCCGAACTCCGGGGCGTCGTGGCCCTCGATGTCCCGCACTTCGAGACCCATCAGCTTCTTGCCGAGGGTGCGGCCCCACTTGGCGGTGGGCAGCACCTCCGAGACGACGCCGACGAGCAGCAGGACGGCCAGGACGATGCCGAGGTACACCGACGTGGTGCCGTCGAGCAGCCAGACCGTGACGGTCTCGCCGGAGAGCCTGGCCTCCTCGATCTTCTCGTTGACGTGGTCGACCGCCTTGATGCCGAGCGGTACGGCGGCCCCGGCCGTGATGACGGCGAGGACGAGGGTGTCCAGCAGCCGGGCGGCCAGCCGCTTGCCGAGCCCCGCGGGGCGGGCCGACGCCTGGCGCCGGGCGGCCGCCTGGAAGATGTCCTCGGTCGGCGGCTTCCAGGGCGCGACGGGCTGATCGTCGCCGCCGCCCGCTCCGGCGAGCCGGTGCACCTGCTGCGCCCAGGAGGACTGACCGCCGCCGGGGCCGGCACTGAGGGGGGTGGCGGAGGCGGCGGGGCCGGGCTGGGGCCCGCCGGACTGCGGAGGGACGGTGGGCGCCGACTGGGGCCCGGACAGCGCTGCCGGGGCGGCTGCGGAGGCCTGGACGCCGGGGTCGGCCTGGGCGGCGGCCCGGGCCGCGGCGGCCTTCCCGGCACTGAAGCCGGGGCGGTTCGAGGCGTCGGCGGAGGCGGCCGCACCGCCCTGCGCGCCGAAGGCGGGTCCCGCCGGGCTGCCGGCCGGGCCCGCGGGGGCGCCGAAGCCGGACCCCGCCGGACCGGCCGAGCCCGCGGAACCGAAGCCCGCCACCGCTCCCTGAGAGCCGAAACCAGAGCCTGCCGAGTCGGCACCGGATCCGCCCGGCCCGGCCTGCGCACCGAACCCGGACGCCGCCTGGCCACTGCCCGAACCGCCCGGGCCCGACGGACCGAACCCGGGAGTCCCGGAGTTGCCGCCGGGGCCCCCGGCCGGCTCGGAGCCGCCTGCGGACGCGGCCGTGCCCGGACGCGGCGACACCGCGCGGAACGTCATCGTGCCCTCGTCGGGGGCATCGGCGGAGGCCCCTCCCCCGGTCTTCCCCGTCGGGCGGCGGAAGACGAACGTGCTGCCGGCGGCCGCGGCGTTCGCCTCCTGGTCGGCGGGAGACGGCGGTTCCCCCTGTGCGGCGGACTCGTCGGCCGGCTGCCGGTCGGCGTGCGACACCCTCGGGTCGGCACCCTGCGCGCCCTGCGGAGCGCCCCACGAGACACGGCGGTCCTGGTCGCCGCCGAAGCCCGACTGGCGGGAGCGGTCGGCGCCCCAGGCGGTCGCGGGCTCGGGACGGCTGCCGTGCTGGGCATCGGCAGGGGACGGCTCGTCGGCCGGGTCCTCGTCGAAGAAGTGCGGGCCGGTCTCCTCGACCGAGGCCGATGCGGAGGCGGCAGCTGAGCCGGAGGCACCCGGCTGCTCCGTCCCCGCACCGGGCGGCGGCGCGAGCGTCTCGCCGTCCTTGGGCGCGGGACGGCTGGTGCCCGGTACCCAGGAGGCACCGTTCCAGTACCGGACATATCCAGGAATGGACGGGTCCGGGTAATAACCTTCGCGGGGCCTGTCGTCACCGGGGGCCGGGGTTGGGGCGCTCATCTCCGTCGTCCCGTATCTGCTCGAGGGCCAAATGGGGGCCTCCACATCTATCAGACATGCGCAACCCCCACCGCCGCTCCCACCGGACCCACCCCTTTCGAGCACCGATGTGCTACGGATCGCGCGGCCCGACGCCTCCCCCTGCGAAAAAACTTCCGGCAACGCGCGTAATGCCGCCGCCCCCGCGCGCTCTCTCCTCCCGACCGGCCCTCACGGGCAGCCGTGCAGAGAAGGGAACACCGCCATGCGCACCGTGGTGGAACGCGAACTGGAGCTGAAACTCGTCCTGTCGCCGCAGCGCCGGATCCCGGTGCCGGCCCGGCTCGGGTATGTCACCGACGATCCGTACGCCGTGCACGTGACCTTCCACATCGACTCCGCGCACCCCGTGCACTGGACGTTCGGCCGAGACCTGCTGGTGGAGGGCGTCTTCCGGCCGTGCGGGCGGGGGGACGTGCGGGTGTGGCCGGCGAAGGCCGAGGGGCGTGGCGTGGTGCTGGTGGCGCTGTGTTCACCCGACGGGGACGCCCTGTTGGAGGCCCCGGCGGCGCAGGTGTCGGCCTGGCTGGAGCGCACGCTGCGGGCGGTCCCGCCGGGGACGGAGGGTGAGCAGCTCGGTCTCGACGACGAACTGGACCAGCTGCTCGCCCAGTGAGGCCGGTGCGGCCCGGGAGGCGGGGGGACCGGGGACGCCCCGGCCGTCAGAACAGCTTGCCCGGGTTCAGGATGCCCAGCGGGTCGAAGGCCTGCTTGACCGCCCGCTGCATCTCCATCCCGACGGGGCCGATCTCGCGCGCCAGCCACTCCTTCTTCAGCACGCCGACGCCGTGCTCGCCGGTGATGGTGCCGCCGAGTTCCAGGCCGAGGGCCATGATCTCGTCGAAGGACTCGCGGGCGCGCCGGGACTCGTCGGCATCGGCCGGGTCGAAGCACACCGTCGGGTGGGTGTTGCCGTCCCCCGCGTGGGCGACGACCCCGATGGTGAGCCGGTACCTCTCGGCGATCCGGTCGACCCCTTGGAGCATCTCGGCGAGCCGGGAACGGGGCACGCACACGTCGTCGATCATCGTCACGCCCTTGACCGCCTCCAGCGCGGTGAGCGACAACCGCCGCGCCTGGAGGAGCAGTTCCGACTCGGCCGCGTCGTCGGCCGGTACGACCTGGGTGGCGCCGGCGGCCTCGCACAGTGCGCCGACGGCGGCGAGGTCGGCGGCCGGGGCGGTGGTGTCGAAGGCGGCCAGGAGCAGGGCTTCGGTGCTCTCCGGGAGGCCCATCTGTGCCAGGTCGTTGACGGCCTTGACCGTCGTGCGGTCCATGAGTTCGAGGAGTGACGGGACGTGGCCGCCCTCCATGATGCGGCACACGGCGTCGCAGGCAGCGGCCGCGGAGGCGAACTCGGCGGCCAGCACGAGCTGCTCGGGCGGCTTGGGACGCAGGCCGAGCACGGCCCGTACGACGATGCCGAGCGAGCCCTCGGAGCCGACGAACAGACGGGTCAGGTCGTACCCGGCGACGCCCTTGGCGGTGCGGCGGCCGGTGGACATGAGCCGCCCGTCGGCCAGCACGACGTCCAGTCCGAGGACGTACTCGGCGGTGACCCCGTACTTCACGCAGCACAGGCCGCCCGAGGCTGTGCCGATGTTGCCGCCGATGGTGCACATCTCCCAGCTGGAGGGGTCCGGCGGGTAGTACAGGCCGTGTTCGCCGACGGCCCGTGAGAGGGCGGCGTTGATCACGCCGGGCTCGACGACGGCGATGCGGTCGACCGGGTTGATCTCCAGGATCCGGTCCATCTTGGTCAGGGAGAGCACGATGCAGCCGTCGGAGGCGTTCGCGGCGCCGGACAGTCCGGTGCGGGCGCCCTGCGGTACGACCGGGACGCGCAGGGCGGTGGCGGTGCGCATCACGTGCTGGACCTGCTCGACCGTGCGGGGCAGGACGACCGCGGCCGGGGCGCCGGCCGGGCAGAAGCTCGCCATGTCGTGGGCGTAGGAGGCCGTGACGTCGGGGTCGGTGAGGACCGCCTCGGCGGGCAGGCCGCCGAGCAGGAGGTCGATCAGGTTGCCGGTCGTTTCGTCGCTGGGCGCTTCGATACGGCTCATGATCACAGGTTCGCATCCGGGACCATCGGTGTGAACCGTTCCTAGGGACTGAGTGGAAGTGAGTCCTGTTGCCAGGGCCCGTGCTCAGCCGAACACCCGAACGGTGTCGGGCGTTCTGGCCGACCGCGTTCTCGCCGTGTCTGGCCCGACGGATCCTGTCCGTGCTCCGGGGACGCGGGGGCGGTTTCCCTCACGTCCCGGGTGCCCGGCCGGGCTGATGGTGCCCTTCCGTCTCTCTGGTTGCATCTCGCGCGGAAGTTGCCGCCTGAGGGGGCGCAACAGCCACCTTCAACAGGAGTGGGACCGCGCGGACTTGCCCACCCTGCAAGCGCATAAGGGATGCGGTGCGCTGGGTGTGACCTGCCGCTTTGCGGGCCGATGGCACTGCGGGGGCTCCTTGAGTGGGCTTCTGCATGGGGGTGACGTCTCGACGCCCCGCCATCCGAGGAGGATGACGGGGCGTCGAGACGCTTCGAGACCTACAGGGCGCTTCCAGCATCCGCCGGGTCGTGCGGGTGCCCCGTGACACCCGCACAACCTTGAGCCGCCGTGGGACTAGAGGTTGCCGCGCCGGGCCTGCTCTCGCTCGATCGCCTCGAACAGGGCCTTGAAGTTGCCCTTGCCGAAACCCATCGAGCCGTGGCGCTCGATGATCTCGAAGAAGACGGTCGGGCGGTCCTGGACCGGCTTGGTGAAGATCTGCAGCAGGTAGCCGTCCTCGTCACGGTCGGCGAGGATCTTCAGCTCGCGCAGGGTGCCGATCGGGACCCGGGTCTCGCCGACCCACTCCCCCAGCGTGTCGTAGTAGGAGTCGGGCGTGTTCAGGAACTCGACGCCGGCCGCGCGCATGGTGCGGACCGTCTGCACGATGTCGTTGGTGTTGAGCGCGATGTGCTGGACGCCCGCGCCGCCGTAGAACTCCAGGTACTCGTCGATCTGGGACTTCTTCTTGGCGATGGCCGGCTCGTTGATCGGGAACTTGACCTTGAGCGTGCCGTCGGCGACGACCTTCGACATCAGCGCGCTGTACTCGGTGGCGATGTCGTCGCCCACGAACTCCTTCATGTTCGTGAAGCCCATCACCTTGTTGTAGAAGCCGACCCACTCGTTCATCCGGCCGAGCTCGACGTTGCCGACGCAGTGGTCGATGGCCTGGAAGGTGCGGTGGGCGGGCGGCTCGACCATCGGCTTGGCAGCCACGAAGCCGGGCAGGTACGGGCCGTCGTAGCCGGAGCGCTCGACGAGGGTGTGGCGGGTCTCGCCGTAGGTGGCGATCGCGGCCAGGACGACCGTGCCGTGCTCGTCCTTGAGCTCGTACGGCTCGGCCACCGAGCGGGCACCGTGTTCGAGCGCGTAGGCGTACGCGGCGCGCGCGTCCGGCACCTCGATGGCGAGGTCGACGACGCCGTCGCCGTGCTCGGCCACGTGCCGGGCGAGGAAACGGCCCCAGTCGGTGGTCGGCTTGATGACCGAGGTGAGGACGAAGCGGGCGGAGCCGTTCTCCAGGACGTAAGCAGCGGTCTCGCGGCTGCCGTTCTCCGGTCCGGAGTAGGCGACCAGCTTCATGCCGAAGGCGGTGGAGTAGTAGTGCGCCGCCTGCTTGGCGTTGCCCACGGCGAAGACGACCGCGTCCATTCCCTTGACCGGGAAGGGGTCGGCCTGCCGGGCGGTGTCGGGAGTGTGGTGTGTGGTCTGCGTCATAGCCGCAGGGTCTCCCCGCCCGGCAAGGTGCGCAATAGTTTGCGTTTCCGCTGGGCAATCTGTTCAGCAATACGGCCGTATCGACGGCGCTTCTGTACAGGATGACCACGCCGGGAGGCTGCTGTGGCGATCGATCATCTGGACGGCCGGATCATCCTGCTGCTGGCGCGGGAGCCGCGGATCGGGGTGCTGGAGATGTCCCGGCGGCTCGGCGTGGCCCGGGGTACCGTGCAGGCGCGGCTGGACAGGCTTCAGTCGAACGGAGTCATCCGCGGCTTCGGCCCGGAGGTGGACCCGGCGGCGCTCGGCTACCCGGTCACGGCGTTCGCGACGCTCCAGATCCGGCAGGGCCAAGGCGCCGACGTACGGGCCCACTTGGCGACCGTGCCCGAGGTGCTGGAGCTGCACACCACCACCGGCAGCGGGGACATGCTGTGCCGGCTGGTGGCCCGCTCGAACGCCGATCTCCAGCGTGTGATCGACCGGGTCGTCGGTTTTGATGGCATCGTCCGGGCCTCCACGGCGATCGTCATGGAGAACCCCGTTCCGCTGCGGATCATCCCGCTCGTGGAGCAGGCCGCGGAGGAGACCTGAGTCGTGGGGTGAGCGCGTGTGAACTTCTGGGAGTTTCTGGCGAGCCGCCACCAGCAGCTGCTCACGGACGCCTGTCAGCACGCGAGCGCCGTCTTCCAGTGCATGGTCGTCGCGACCGTGCTCGGAGTCCTGATCGGCGCCGCCACATACCGCAGCGAGTGGGCCGGGAACCTCGCGACCACGGCCACCGCCACTGTCCTGACCGTGCCGGCGCTCGCCCTGATCGGGCTGCTCATCCCGGTCGTGGGGCTGGGCGTGGCGCCGACGGTGATCGCGCTGACGCTGTACGGGCTGCTGCCGGTCGTGCGCAACGCGATCGTCGGGCTGCGCGGGGTCGACCCGTCGCTGGTGGACGCGGCCACGGGCATCGGGATGTCCCGCCCGGCCCGGCTGCTGCGGATCGAGCTGCCGCTGGCCTGGCCGCCGATCCTGACCGGGATCCGGGTCGCGACCCAGATGCTGATGGGCATCGCGGCCATCGCGGCGTACGCCTCGGGACCCGGCCTCGGCAACGTCATCTTCCGCGGCCTCGCCTCGCTGGGCAGCGCCAACGCGCTGAACCAGGTCCTCGCGGGCACGCTCGGCATCATCGTGCTGGCGCTGCTGTTCGACGCCGCGTACGTCCTGATCGGGCGGCTGACCATTCCCAGGGGGATCCGTGCCTGAGACCGATGGCCACGGGGCCTCCATCGAGCTGGAGAACCTGACCAAGCGCTACCCCGGCGGTGCGCAGCCGGCCGTGGACAACGTGAGCATGGAGATCAAGGCGGGCGAGGTCGTCGTCTTCGTCGGCCCCTCGGGTTGCGGCAAGTCGACCACGCTCAAGATGATCAACAGGCTGATCGAGCCGACCGGCGGCCGTATCCGCATGGGCGGTGAGGACGTCACCGACATCGACCCGGTCGGGCTGCGGCGCAAGGTCGGCTACGCCATCCAGTCCGCCGGGCTCTTCCCGCACATGACGGTCGCGCAGAACATCGCGCTCGTACCGAGGATGATCGGCTGGCCGAAGGCCCGGATCAGGGCGCGGACCGAGGAACTCCTCGATCTGGTCGGCCTCGACCCGGGCGAGTTCCAGGGCCGTTACCCGCGCCAGCTCTCCGGCGGCCAGCAGCAGCGCGTGGGCGTGGCACGGGCCCTCGCCGCCGATCCCCCGGTGCTGCTGATGGACGAGCCGTTCGGGGCGGTGGACCCGATCACCCGCGACCATCTCCAGGACGAGCTGATCCGGCTCCAGCACGAGCTGCACAAGACGATCGTCTTCGTCACGCACGACTTCGACGAGGCGATCAAGATCGGCGACCGGATCGCAGTCCTGCGCGAACGCTCCCACATCGCGCAGTTCGACACCCCGGAGGCCATCCTCACCAACCCGGCGGACGACTTCGTGTCCGGGTTCGTCGGCGCCGGGGCGGCGCTGAAGCGGCTGAACCTGACCCGCGTGCGGGACGTGGAGATCACCGACTATCCGACGGTGACGATCGACGACCCGTTGCAGCAGGTCTTCAACCGGCTGCGGGCCGCCGGCACCAACGAGGTCCTGCTGCTCGACCGGCGCGGCCGCCCCTACAAGTGGCTCAGACGCGGCGACCTGATGCGGGCCCGGGGCTCGCTGGCCCGGGCCGGGACGCTGGTGCACGACACGGTCACCCGCGACGCGACCCTGCGGGACGCGCTGGAGGCGGTGCTCACCGACAACGCCGGGCGGGTGGCGGTGACGGGACGGCGCGGTGAGTACACCGGCGTCGTCGACATGGAGACGCTCCTCAACTCCGTGCACGACATGCTGGAGGCCGACCGGTTCGACGCGCTGGAGCACCAGCACGAGCTGGAGGAACTGCGGGCGGCGCGGACGCAAGCGGAGCAGGAGGGCGGCGGGGGCGTCACGAGCGTGGGCGGCTTCGGAGGGACGCGGTGACCGCTCCGGGGCAGGTGCGCACCGCCCCCGAGCCGGCGGACGAAGACCAGGCCGAGGCGCCCCGGACGCCACCCGGCCCGCCGCCCCGGCGCGTCGGCTGGCAGAAGCTGACCGTCCTGCCCGCCGCCCTGGTGGCCGTACTGCTCGCCACCTGGCTGTGGTTCCAGC
This sequence comes from Streptomyces azureus, assembly GCF_001270025.1. NCBI lineage: Bacteria > Bacillati > Actinomycetota > Actinomycetes > Kitasatosporales > Streptomycetaceae > Streptomyces > Streptomyces azureus. Next base: position 46,106 of record NZ_DF968357.1, read on the forward strand.
AGGCCGACCTGGACGCGCTGTCCCGGAACGCGCTGTCCGGCGGCCAGGTCTCGAAGGCCCTGTGGCAGCACATCCAGCTGACCGCGATCTCGACGTTCTTCGTGCTGATCATCGCGATCCCGCTGGGGATCCTGCTGACCCGCGGGGCGTTCCGCAGGGCCACCCCAGTGGCCTTGGCCTTCGCCAACATGGGCCAGGCGGCCCCCGCGATCGGACTGCTGGCGCTCCTCGTCATCTGGCTGGGCATCGGCCGCAGGGCCGCCCTGATCGGCATCATCGTGTACGCCGTCCTGCCCGTGCTGTCGAACACGATCACCGGCCTGAAGGCGAACGACCCGACGCTGCTGGAGGCGGCGCGGGGCATCGGCATGTCGCCGTTGGGAGTCCTGACCCGGGTGGAGCTTCCCCTCGCGGTCCCGCTGATCCTGGCGGGTGTCCGCACGGCCCTCGTCCTGAACGTCGGCACGGCGACCCTGGCGGTCTTCGGCGGGGGCGGCGGACTGGGCGTGCTGATCACGACCGGGATCACCAACCAGCGGATGCCGGTGCTGGTGCTGGGCTCGGTCCTCACGGTGGTCCTGGCACTGCTCGTGGACTGGCTGGCCTCGCTGGCGGAAGTGCTCCTGCGGCCCCGGGGGCTCCAGCCATGAGGCGGCGGATGTGCCTGGCGGCGGCAGCGGGACTGCTGGTCGCGGGCTGCGGCCTGACCAGCGGCTCCCCCATGGCGGACGACGTGCGGCCCGGGTCGGCCGGGCGGGGCGAGCCGCTGAAGGACGCGAGCCTGACGGTGACGTCGAAGTCGTTCACCGAGGGACTGATCCTCGGTGCGATCATGGGCATCGCCCTGGAGGCGGCCGGCGCCGAGGTGCTCGACCGCACGGGCATCCAGGGTTCCATCGGCAGCCGCGAGGCCGTCCGCAAGGGCGACGCCGACGCCGGGTACGAGTACACGGGCACGGCCTGGATCACGTACCTGGGGCACAGCAAGCCGATCCCCGATCCGCGCGAGCAGTGGGAGGCGGTGCGGAAGGCCGACGCGGCGAACGGGCTGGCCTGGCTGCGGCCGTCGTCCCTGAACAACACGTACGCGCTGGCGATGAACCAGGAGAACGCGAGGAAGTACGGCACGAAGACCCTGTCCGACGTGGCGAAGCTGGCGAAGTCCGACCCGGGGGCGGTGAAGCTGTGCGTGGAGGTCGAGTTCGCGAACCGGGCGGACGGGTTGCCGGGCATGCAGCAGGCGTACGGGATGAAGCTGCCGGCGCGGAGCGTCACGCAGATGGACACGGGGATCATCTACACCCAGACGTCGAAGGGGAGTTGCCCGTACGGGGAGGTGTTCACCACCGACGGTCGCATCGAGTCCATGAACCTGGCGGTCATGGCGGACGACCGGAGGTTCTTCCCCCACTACAACGCCGCGCCGATGATCAACGCGAAGACCCTCAAGCGGTGGCCGGCGATCGCGGACGTCCTGGACCCGGTGACGGCGAAGCTGAACAACACGGTGGCACGGACGCTGAACGCCAAGGTGGATGTGGATGGGGAGGATCCGCATCAGGTGGCGCTGGAATGGATGGTGGCGGAAGGGCTTGTCAGGGAGGGGTGACTTACAAGACTCACAAAGAAGCCGTTGCAAAGGCCCCTTTGCAAGGCTATCTTTGCATGCATGCCCGAAGAACCAGCTCCACGGCTGCTCGATGCCCGATCCCTCCGCGGCCTGGCCCATCCCCTACGGATGCAGCTACTGATCGCGCTGCGGCGCGGTGGGCCCGCGACCGCCTCCCAACTGGCGGAGAAACTGGGCGAGTCTAGTGGCGCGACCAGTTACCACCTGCGGCAGCTCGCCACGCACGGCTTCGTCGCGGACGATCCGGAGCGCGGCAAGGGACGGGAGCGCTGGTGGAAGGCGGCGGACAGCGGCGTCCAACTCGACGAAACCCTGATCAAGGACCCGGATCCGGCCGTGCGCGGAGCCGTCGCCATGTTCCGCTACGAGCTCGCGAACGTGCACACCCGAGAGGTCGCGACCTGGCTCGGCACCGCGAACGACTGGGCCGGGGAGTGGGACGGCGCCACCGACCTGAGCGACTTCACCCTGCGCCTCACTCCCGAACTCGCCCGTGAGCTGATCGGCAGGATGCACGACCTGGTCCAGAGCTACCGCCCTCTGGCCGAGGGCACCCCGGACGCGGAAACGGTGCGCGTCCACACGCACGTCTTCCCCAGCCAGACGACGCCGTGAGAGGCCATCCGCATGCACCCGGACATCCATCTCGCCCTGCACCGCGCACGCGCCGACGAACTCCGTGCCGAGGCCGGCGTCCGTCCCGCCGCCCGGAACCGACACGCCCTCCGTACCCGCCTGGGCTGGACCCTCGTAGAGGTCGGTTTAAGACTCGCCATCCGGCCGGGGACGGCAGCCGCCGCCCACTAACAGCTGGGCACGGACCCCTTCCCCGTCTCCAGGGCCACCAGTGAGCTCACTGTGCTCTTCAGCGTGGTCACCGGAATCAGCCGCAGGCCCTTCGGCAGTTCGGCCCGCGCGTCCGCGCACTCCGCCTTCGGGACGAGGAACACGGTCGCACCGTCACGCTTGGCGGCCTGGGTCTTGAGGGCGACGCCGCCCACCGCGCCGACCGTGCCGTCGGCGGAGATCGTGCCCGTACCGGCGATGACGCGCCCGCCCGTGAGGTCGCCGCCGATGCCGTCGCCGTCGAGCTTGTCGATGATCCCCAGGGAGAACAGCAGCCCCGCACTGGGTCCGACCACGTCGGTGAGCTTCAGGTCGACCTTGACGTCCTTGCCGTCGAGGCCGAGGTAGCCCAGCGCGGCCTGCGTCGCCGCGTCCTGGGACTCCTTCATCTGCTTCTTGTTGTGCCGCTCGATCTCCTTGACGCTGTCCCCCGGGTAGATGGCATCGCGCGGCATGACGGCCTCGTCGCTGCGGAACCAGCTGTCGATGACGTCGGGGAACGAGACGCGGCGGTCCGGCGAGGTCGCCACGATGGTCGTCATCCGCAACTGCCCACGGGTGTCCCGGGTCGGCGCCCCCGAGATGGTGATCACCGGCGTGCCCTTGTGCTCGCCGAGTACGTTCGCCGTCTCCCCCGGCCGCGCCACCGAGAACGGCAACGGCGCGAACACCGCCGTGGCGAGCAGGGCCGCGACGGGCAGGGCACAGACGGCGACGATCTGGGGGCGCGTGAGGCGAGAGAACACGGGATCAATCTAACTCGGGGGTGGGACCAGGCCGGGGCCAGGTCGTCCGAACCCTTCCCCGAGGACATGGCGTACCTCAGCGCAGCGCCTCGGCGACCTCCCGCGCCGCTTCGACGACCCGTGGCCCGACCCGCTCCGGCACCAGGTCCGCCAGCATCACCACGCCCACACTGCCCTCGACCCCAGTGACCCCCAGCAACGGCGCCGCGGCCCCGCAGGCTCCCGCCTCCAGCTCCCCGTGCGTCAGGGTGTACCCCGGGTCCGTCATCGGGTGCTGCCGGGCCGCGAGTATCGCCTTGCCCGCGGCCCCGCGCTCCAGGGGGTGCCGGAACCCGGCCCGGTAGGCGACGTGATAGTCCGTCCAGGTCGGCTCCACCACGGCCACGGCGAGCGCGTCCGCACCGTCGACCAGGGTCAGGTGCGCCGTCGCGCCGATGTCCTCGGCCAGCGACCGCAGCGCCGGCATCGCGGCCTCGCGTACCAGTGGATGGACCTGCCGCCCCAGACGCAGCACCCCGAGCCCGACCCGGGCACGTCCGCCCAGGTCACGGCGTATGAGCGCGTGCTGTTCCAGCGTGGCGAGCAACCGGTACACAACGGTCCGGTTGACGCCCAGTTTGAGGGAGAGCTCGGTCACGGTCAGCCCGTGGTCCGTGTCGGCGAGCAGCTTGAGGACACGCAGTCCTCTGTCGAGCGTCTGGGAGGTCTCCGCGGTCACGACGCCCACTCCTTAGTGGTGAGGTCGGCGGCCCTCTGGCGGTCGGGTGCGTCACCGAGTCCCGTCGACAACGCGCTTCAGAGGCCGCCGATCGGCCGGCGGCCCGGCCTGTCCGGGCCGCGTCGCTTCACGGCTGCGCTCCGCGGCGGCGCTGCCACGGGGCGTATGCGTAGCCGGACAGTAGCGAAGGGGGTTCGCTGAGCGGAAGGCTCCGTCCAGAATCCGGGCACACGTCGAGGCCGACTGGCACTGTTTGCCCGGATACGTGCAACAGGGCACCCATCGGGCCCCGATGAGCACACACGACACCCACACATACGGAACGGGCCGGCCTCGGCCGGCCCTGTGACGACGACGCCCGGCGTCACTTCATCCGCGTAGCCCACTCCTGGACCTTGGCGATCCGCTGGCGCAGCTGCCCCGCCGTCGCCTCCGCCGCAGGAGGCCCCCCGCACACGCGCCGCAGCTCCGTGTGGATCACGCCGTGCGGCTTGCCGCTCTGGTGGACGTACGCGCCGACCATCGTGTTGAGCTGACGCCGCAGCTCCATCATCTCCTTGTGCGAGACGACCGGTCGCCGCTCGGCGGGCACTTCGAGCAGGTCGGCCTCCTCGTCCGGCTTCTTGCGGCTGTGCGCGATCTGCCGGGCCTGCCGCTTCTGGAGCAGCAGCTGGACCTGGTCGGGCTCCAGCAGCCCGGGGATGCCGAGGTAGTCCTGCTCCTCCTCGCTCCCCGGGTGGGCCTGCATGCCGAACTCGGCACCGTTGTACATGACCCGGTCGAAGACCGCGTCGGACTCCAGCGCCTCGAAGGGCAGCATGTCCTGCTCGCCGGTGTCCTCGTCCTGCTCCTTGTTCGCCTCCTCCATCTCCTTCTCGGATTCGGCGTACGGGTCCTCCTCGCCCTCCTTCTTGGGCTTGTCGAGGACGTGGTCTCGCTCGCGCTCCATCTCGTTGGCGAAGGAGAGCAGGTCGGGCACGGTCGGCAGGAACACGGAGGCCGTCTCGCCGCGCCGCCGGGACCGCACGAAACGCCCGACGGCCTGTGCGAAGAAGAGCGGCGTCGAGATGGTGGTGGCGTACACCCCGACCGCGAGGCGGGGCACGTCGACGCCCTCGGACACCATCCGGACCGCCACCATCCACCGGTCGGTGTTGCCGCTGAACTCGTCGATCCGCTCGGAGGCCCCGGAGTCGTCGGACAGCACGAGGGTCGCCTTGCTGCCGGTGATCTCCCGGATGAGCTTGGCGTACGCGCGGGCCGACTCCTGGTCGGAGGCGATGACGAGCGCACCGGCGTCCGGGATGGCCTTCCTGACCTCGGTCAGCCGCTGGTCGGCGGCGCGCAGCACCGCGGGCATCCACTCACCGCGCGGATCGAGGGCGGTCCGCCAGGCCTGGCTGATGGCGTCCTTGGTCATGGGCTCGCCGAGCCGCGCGGCGACCTCGTCACCGGCCTTGGTGCGCCAGCGCATGTTGCCGCTGTAGGAGAGGAAGATGACCGGCCGGACGACGTTGTCGGCGAGCGCGTTGCCGTACCCGTAGGTGTAGTCGGCGGCGGACCGCCGGATCCCGTCCTGCCCTTCCTCGTACGTCACGAAGGGGATGGGGTTGGTGTCGGACCGGAAGGGCGTACCGGTCAGGGCCAGCCGGCGGGTGGCGGGCTCGAAGGCCTCCAGACAGGCCTCGCCCCAGGACTTGCTGTCACCGGCGTGATGGATCTCGTCGAGGATGACCAGGGTCTTGCGCTGCTCGACGCGGTTGCGGTGCAGCATCGGCCGCACACCGACACCCGCGTACGTCACGGCGACTCCGTGGTACTCCCGGCCGAGCGGCCCGGCGCTGTACTCCGGGTCGAGCTTGATGCCTATCCGGGCCGCGGCCTCGGCCCACTGCTTCTTCAGGTGCTCGGTCGGGGCCACGACGGTGACCTGCTGCACGACATGGTGGTGCAGCAGCCAGGACGCCAGCGTCAGCGCGAAGGTCGTCTTGCCGGCGCCGGGGGTGGCGACCGCCAGGAAGTCCCGCGGCTGCTCCTGGATGTACTTCTCCATCGCGCCCTGCTGCCAGGCGCGCAGTTTGCTTGCGGTACCCCAGGGGGCGCGGCCGGGGAACGCCGGGGACAGGTGGTGCGAGGCAGAGCTGGTGCCGGCGGTGGTAGTCACGGTCTCCGTTGGGGGTCGGGCGGCTCGTTCGAGGGAGCCTGACGGCTCGGCTACGTATGACAACCGGGCCACCCTACCGGCGGCCCACCACTGCCCATGCGCAGACCAGGCCGGGTCACACCAGGGTGGGATCCACGTCACAGCCGCCGCAGGCGCCAGGTGATGAGGCGGACGTCGCTCTCGTCCACCCGCCCACCGCTTCTCACCGCTCCCGCATCCGCGTAGTCACCCAGGCCCCCACCAGCGCCACCACCGCCATGGGCAGGAACACCGCGGTGAAGGCGGCCGGGTGGGAGCCAGTGGCGTCGGTGGTGGTGTGGGTGACCGTGCCGCCGCCGAGGGCGGCGAAGGCGGCGCCGCCGGCGGAGAGCAGGACGACGTTGGAGAGGCCGTCGGAGATCTGGAGGGCGGCGGAGTTGGTGCCGGCCTCCTCGGGGGCGGAGAGCTTGAGCAGGAGCACGCTCGTGGAGGAGATGACGAGGCCCATGCCGAAGCAGCCGAAGGCCCAGACGACGGCCAGGGTCCAGACGGGCACGGAGTCGATCAGCACACTCGGTGCGGTGGCGATGGCCGCCGCCACCAGCAGCATCCCGAGAGTCGTCAACCGCTCCCGGTACGGCTCGAAGCGCGGCCGCGACTGCACCCACGAGCCCAGCGCCCACGTCCCGCCGCCAGCGGCGAGCGAGAATCCGGCCAGGGTCGGACTGAGCCCGCGCTGGGTCACCAGCATCAACGGCACGAAGGATTCCGCGGCGATGAAGGACCCCGCGGCGACGCCGCGCAGCAGCACGACCGACGGCAGCCCGCGAGCGGCCCGGTAGGTGCCGCGCGGGAGCAGCCCGAGCACGGCGGGCACCAGCAGGGCCAGTCCGGCCGCGCCCGGCAGGAGCGAGAGGGGGCGCAGGTCCTGGGCGGCGTACTGGAGGAGGCCGGCGCCGAGGGAGATGGCCAGGGCCAGGCGGATGCGGCGGCGGTTGAGGGAGGGGGGCCGGTCGGACGGAGAAGGCTCCGCCGCAGGTGCCGGTCCGGCCGCGCGGCGCCGTATCTGCGGCAGCGCGAGCGCGAGCGGGAAGACGACGAGCACGGGTATCCCGATGAACACCCACCGCCACCCGAGCTGCTCGGTCACCGTGCCGGCGGCGAGAGGGCCGACGATCGACGGCAGGATCCAGCTCGCGGCGAACGCGGCCATGATGGCCGGCCGCAGCCGCTCCGGATACGCCCGCCCGACGACGACGTACAGCGCGACGATCACCAGCCCGCCGCCGAGCCCCTGCACGGCCCGCCCCAGGATGAACACCCACATCGCCCCGGCGGTCCCCGACAGCACCAGCCCGGCCCCGAAGGAGGCGATGCCCGTCGTCAACGGCCCGAGAGGCCCGCGCCGGTCCGACCACTGCCCGGCGAGCACCATCCCGAAGAGGCTGGTCGTGAAGTACCCGGAGAACGCGAACGCGTACAGCGACACCCCGTCGAGCTCCCGCGCGGCGACGGGCATCGCCGTACCGACGGCCGTCGCCTCGAAGGCGATGAGCAGCACCACGGAAACGATCCCGAAGCTCAGCGCCCGATAGGCCCGCCCCAGCACGGTCTCGTCCGTCACGGGGACGGAGGGCAGGCCATCGGCTTCCACGACATCTGCGTCACGCGGCTTCGGGACGGTCATGACCGCCAGGGTAAGGGCCACGGAACACTTTGACCCCTGTCGCGAGACGGCCCCCGCCTGGGACCTTTGTCGTACGACTCCTCTCGGCAGGGGACGTCATGCTGTGTCTGTTCACGCCGCCCCTTGGAGGAGAGAGCGATGACCGAAGGAACGGGCAGAGTGATCTGCGACATCACGATCACGGCCGACGGCTACTCGGCCGGGCTCAACCAGACCGAGGAACGCCCGTTCGGCGACGACGACGACGGCACGGGCGACAAGCTGCACGCCTGGATGTTCGAACACGTACCAGCGGTGCCAGGCGGGCACCATGTGCGCGGGCACCGGTATGTCCGGTTCGAGGAGGACGTGCCAGCCGTAGTAGGTGACACGCCGGTCGCCGACAAGCCCGCAGTTGGGGCAGACGGGTGGAGCGGGCGGCTCAGGGCCGGTGGCGCCTTCCATCGCGGCCTGGGCCCGGTCGGTCTTCTCCCACGGCTGCGGCGTGCCCGGTGGCGGCTGCCGGTGTCCGTCGGGGTCGGGTAACGGGATGATGCTCGACTCGCCTGTATCCCCCATAAAACCGAGCATGTGGGTGCGTTCAGGAGTGGACCAGGGCGCAATCAGGGCGCAACGGGAGCAGTCGGGTGGGGGGACGAGGTGAGGCGGACCCGGCTCCTACGGCACCCCGCTCCTACAACACCCCGCCCGCCTCGTCCTGGAACGCGTCCGTCCAGTAGTGGCGGCCCGAGTTGCCCGCCGTGACGCCCGTCGGGTCGACCGCCGACAGGACCTGGAGCATCGTCATGGCCAGCTGGTCGTAGGTGTCGGTCGTCAGCTCGTGGTCCGACTGGGCGTCGATCGCCCGCTCGCGGTGCAGCAGCCAGAGGGTGAACGCCAGGGTCGACACGTCCGTGTTCAGCGGGTACAGCGTCGCCTCGGGCCCGCACCAGTTCAGGACCGCTCCCGTCGCGCCGTCGACGACCAGGCTGTTGTCCTCGACGAGGTGGCCGAGGCGTATCAGGCGGTGGGCGCCGGAGGGAAGTTCCGTCAGGTCGTCCCTGTCGGCGTAGTACTCAGCCAGCGTCGCCAGGGGGACGTCCGTGTCCAGGGAGAAGACGTAGGCATCCTCCGGCAGACCCACCTCGCGCAGGAAGCGGCGGGTCGGCTCGTGCGTGAGGGTCGCGGGGAAGTCGACGTCCTCGAAGCGGGCCACCTTGCCGGGGCCGAACTCCTGGTCCAGGAGGCGGTGCGGGAGGTCCAGGGACAGGCCGGATGCGCCGCCCCGGCCCGCGACCAGGGACAGGGGGCGGATCAGGGCCGCCATCTTCCAGAACGGGGCCGGCTCGCCGTCCGTCCCGTCCCGGAACACCGCCAGCAGGTGCTGGGAGGCCTGCGCCACCGCCTTCGGGCCGAAGCGGCCCGCGTAGGAGGCGAACTGGCCGCGCAGGCCCGCCAGTTCGTCCGTCGCCTCGGCGAAGCGGACCAGTGTCCGCAGCGAGGGCGCCAGAGGGCGGCGGTCCATCAGGTCGGGGCGGTCGTGCAGGAAGTACGTCGTCGAGATCTCGCCCGTCGCGCCGTCCAGCAGGACGGACTCCGTCTCCAGGCCTCCGGGCCCGAGCAGTCCGCCTATCACGAGCTGCTCGCGCAGCTCCGCCGACAGCCGGTCCTCCGGGTCGCCCGTCGAGTCCGCCACCGTGCGCAGACCCTCCCGGTCCAACTCGGCGAAGCTCAGCACGCCGCTGTCGCCCGGCAGTCCGGGCCCGGTCAGCCAGTGCCGTGTCGACGCGTGCGTCACCCACGGGTCCAGCTCGGACTCGGTCAGGGTGATCACCGCGGAACCGGCGTCGGTCGTACTCATGGGCTCCCCCGCATGTGCTTGCTCACCGTCCCCTGGCGGAGCACGGCAGACCGCCCGGCCAGGCCCGGCAGCCGTCCCCCACTGCCCAGAACAGTACGCCCCACCACTGACAACGCCCCGGAACAGCGACGCGCCCCGCGACGGCACGTCCACCTCAGCAGACGCTCAGACCGCCCTCGCGCGTTCCCTTTCCGCCACAATCGCCTCCACGGTCTGTTCCACCGTCAGCTCAGAGGTGTCGAGCCACAGTCCGATGCGCGGCGTCCGCGTGCGCAGCGCCTCGTCCAGCATGCCGACGGTCCAGGCCGCGCCGTATCCCGTCTTCGAACGCTCCGCCTCCCGCGCGGCCACCGCCTCGGGCCGCGGCGCGAGAACGACCACGTACAGCGGGCGGGTGCGCACCAGACCGGCGTACGTCCTCAAGTCCTCGCCCAGCACCACGTCCTGCACGACCGCCGTGAACCCGGCCTCGGCGTACGCGTCCGCCGTCGCCGCCGACAGGCAGTACCGGAGCCGGAGTTGGGCCTCGGCCTCGTCCCCCGCGCCGGGGACGTACTCCTCCCGGCCGGACACGATCATGCGTCGGAAGACGTCCCCGCGGACGTGCGCGGCGCGCGGCAGGGTCTCCGCCAGCGCCTGGGCGACCGTCGACTTGCCGGCTGCCATCACCCCGGTGACCAGGACGACCCCGTCCAGAACGGGCATCAGGACCGTTCCGTGACCACCGCGGCCTGCGGGCGGATCGGCAGCCGGTTCACGGGGCGGCCCGTGGCAGCCCGCACGGCGGACGCGATGGCCGCCGGGGACGTCACCACCGGCACCGCGCTGACCGCCTTCGCCCCGAAGGGAGCGACCACGTCCCGCTCCTCGACCAGCCTGACGATGCGGATGTCGGGCGCGTCGAGTGCCGTCGGAAGGGCGTAACCGGTCAGGTCCGGGTGGCGGATCAGGCCGCGCGGGGTGCGCAGGTTCTCGGTCAGCGCGATGCCCAGGCCCTGGGTCACGCCCGCCTCGATCCGGGCGGCCAGCTGGGTGGGGTTCAGGATCCGGCCCACGTCCTGGGCGACGGCCAGTTCCACGACCCGTACGGAACCGAGCTCGATGTCGACGTCCACCACCGCGCGGATCGCGCAGAAGGCCATGCCGACGAAGGCGTCGCCCTGGCCCGCCTCGTTCAGCGGCTCGGTCGGGTGCGGGCGGCACTGGGCGGTGGCCCACAGTTCCTTGCCGTCCAGCGCCTCGGTGACGGTCGTCGAGAGGACCCCGTCATACGACGTGATCTTGCCGTCGGTGATCTGGAGCAGCTCCGTGGACATGCCGAACTTGTGGGCGAGCGGCTGGAGGAGCTGCGTGCGGACCATCTTGGCCGCGCGCTCCACCGCGCCGCCCGACACCCAGGTGTGCCGGCCACGGCAGCCCGCGCCCGCCGGGGGCTGGTCGGTGTCGACCGGCGCCACGTGCACCTCGTCTATGCCGAGCGTCTCCTGCACGATCTGCCGGGCCAGGGTCGTGAAGCCCTGGCCGGTCTCGACGGCCGCGCACAGCACCGTCGCCACACCGTCGTGGACCTTCACGGTCGCCGTGGAGACCTCGTCCGCGCCCTCCGCGCCGAGCATGTGCACCATGCCCACGCCGTAGCCCACGCCCCGGCGCACCGCGCCCGGTTCGCCCGCGCCCTCGGGGCCGCCGGGCAGCAGCCACTCCTCCTCGGGCGTGTCCTTGGGCAGCGGCGGGAGCGGGAAGTCCCGTACCGCCTGGAGCAGTTCGGCGACAGGGGCCGGGCAGGTCACCGTCTGGCCGGTCGGGAGCACGTCGCCCGTCGCCATCGCGTTGCGCAGCCGCACCTCGGCCGGGTCGATGCCGAGCTTCTTGGCGATCTTGTCCATCTGCGCCTCGTAGGCGGCACAGACCTGCATGGCGCCTTCGCCGCGTACGTGGCCGGACGGGGGGTTGTTGGTGCGGACGGCCCAGCCCTCGATGAAGGCGTTCGGGACGACGTACGGGCCGCAGGCGAACGCGACGGCGGCGGCCAGGGCATCGGCGGAGGTGTCGGCGTAGGCACCCGCGTCGAGCAGGATCTGCGCCTCCACCTTCACGAGTCTGCCCTCGCCGTCGGCGTGGTGGCGGTAGCGGAGCAGGGTGGGGTGCCGGTGGGCGTGCCCGAGGAAGGACTCCTCGCGCGTGGCCGCGAGTTTCACCGGGCAGCCGGTCCGCAGCGCCAGCAGGCCGAGCGGGAGCTGGAAGCCCTGGTCCTCGCGGTCGGCCGTGGCGCCGGGGACACCGGTGACGACGACCTTGACCCGCTCGGGTTCCAGGCCGAAGGCGGCGGCGGCCGTGTCGCGGTCGGCGTGCGGGTCGGTGGAGGCGAGGTACAGCTCCACACCGCCGTCCGGGCGCGGTACGGCCAGGCCCGCCTCGGCGCCGATGGGCGCGGGGTCCTGGCGGCCGATGCGGTACAGGCCTTCGACGACGATCTCGCCGGCCGCCTCCGGGTCGCCGTGGCGCAGCGGGATGTGCCGGATCAGGTTGCCGTCGGGGTGCAGCGGCTCCGCCTCGAAGGCCTGCTCCGGGTCGGTCACCGGGTCGAGCACCTCGTACTCGACGATGACGGCGGCGGCGGCCATCCGCGCGGTGTCCGGGTGGTCGGCGGCGACGGCGGCGATGGGCTCGCCGTGGTGGCGTACGACCTCGGAGGCGAAGAACGGGCGGTCGGCCTTGCCGCGGCCGTGCAACGGGCTGCCGGGGACGTCCTCGTGGGTGACGACGGCGCGTACGCCGGGCATCTCGCGCGCGTGGGAGGTGTCGATGGAGACGATGCGCGCGTGCGGGTGCGGTGAGCGCAGCACGGCCGCCCACAGCAGGCCCTCGGCCCACAGGTCGGCGGCGTACGGGAAGGTGCCCTCCGTCTTGGCGCGGGTGTCCGCGGCCGGGAGGGAGGCGCCCAGTCCGTGCGGCAGCGGCTCGGGGGCGGGGGCGGCCTCCGCGGCCTGCGCGGTGGCTGCTTCGTTGCTCACGCGGGGCCTCCGTCCTGGCCGTAGGGCTGGTCATGGGGGTCTGGAGTGCGGGGTTCCGGGGGCGAGCCGAAAGCCGACGCGTTGACGCCGCCGGCGCCCGGGCCCGCCTGGTGCGGGATACGGGCCTCGCCGGTGTCGCCGTCGGCGGGCGCGGAGTGTGCCGCGCGTTCGGCGACGACCTCCTGTACGGCGTCCACCACGCCCCGGTAGCCGGAGCAGCGGCACAGGTTGCCGCACAGCGCCTGGCGGGTCTCCAGCTCGGTGGGCGCCGGGTTGCCCTCCAGGAGGTCGTGCACGGTCATCGCCATGCCGGGCACGCAGAAGCCGCACTGCACGGCGCCGCAGCGCGCGAGCGCCCGCTGCACGTCCGACGGCTGACCGTCCTCGGCCAGGCCCTCGACGGTACGGACCTCGCTGCCGGCGGCGGTCACGGCGGGGACCAGACAGGACGCGACGAGCCGCCCGTCGACCTGGACGTTGCACGCGCCGCATTCGCCCTGCGAGCAGCCGTCCTTGGCCCCCGCGAGTCCGAGCCGCTCGCGCAGCACGTACAGCAGGGACTCGCCGATCCACGCGTCGGTGACGGGGCGGTCGGTGCCGTTGACGCGCAGGACGAAGGAGGCGAGGGGGTGCTCCTCCTGCGGCGCCGTGGAGGGCGCGTCCTGGGACGCCTCGCCCTGGGTGTCGGCCGAGTCGTGCGAGACGGCGGGGTGGTCCTGCGCTGCCGGGTCGCCCGGGGTCTCGCCTTCGGCGTCCTCCGGCCCGGCGTTGTCCGGTCCGGCGTCCTCCGGCCCGGCGTTGTCCGGGCCCGCCTCGGCCGGGAGGGGCCCGGGGGACGGCTCCGCGGGGGCGTCAGCGCCCTCTGCGTCCTCTGGGGCGCCCTCGGCGGCCTCACCGGGGTCGGGAGCGTCCCGTGAGGCGTCCTGGGCGGTCTGCGGGGGCGCAACGGCTTCCGCGTGCGCCTCGGGCGCGGGCTCGCCGGGGGCCTCTCCCGGGACCTCGGGGTACGGCTGGGGGGACGCGGACTGTTCGGGGGCGTGCGCGGCTGCCCCGGGGAGCTCGGCGTGCTCGGGTGCGTCATCGGTGGCAGCGGGGTGCTCGGTCCGCTCACCAACGTGACCCGACGGCTCCGACGCGTGGCCGGGTACACCGGAGGGCTCCGGCGCGGGGCCGGGCGCGCCCGCCGGCTCCGGGCCGTGGCCGGGCGAGCCGGAGGGCTCCGGGCCGTGGTGGTCCGTGAAGGCGTGCGGATCCGGGCCGTGGCCGGATACGTCATGCGGCTCCGAGCCGCGGTCCGAGAAGGCGGACTGATCCGAGCCGTGATCCGTGAAGCCGTGCGGCTCCGGGCCGTGGCCGGATACGTCATGCGGCTCCGAGCCGCGGTCCGAGAAGGCGGACTGATCCGAGCCGCGGTCCGTGAAGCCCTGCGGGTCCGACCCGTGCTCGGTGAAGGCAGACGGCTCCGGACGGTGGTTCGTGAAAGCGTGCGGCTCCGAGCCGTGGCCGGGCCCGCCGTGCGGATCCGAGCCGTGATCCGTGAAGCCGTGCGGATCCGAGCCGTGGTCCGTGAAGCCGTGCGGATCCGAACCGTGGTCCGTGAAGCCGTGCGGCTCCGAACCGTGGTCCGTGAAGCCGTGCGGCTCCGACCCGTGGTCGGCGAAAGCCGGCTGCTCCTGCCCACGGTCGGCACCGTCGGGCGGCTGAGGTGCGTGGCCGGCGCCGGGCATCTCCGGCCCGTGGCCACCGAATCCCTGGGGATCCAGCCCATGACCACCGAATCCCGGCGACTCCGACGCCTGCCCGGCCCCCTCCGGCTGCTGCGGCACGTGACCGGTGCCGTCGGTCGCCCCCGGGGCATGACCAGCCGCCGGGTCCGCCTCCTGCGGCATGGGCCCGGCAGGCGGCTGCTCCGGGGTGTGGGCGCGCTGCGCGGCCGGATCCGGTGCGTACCCGGAGGCCGGTCCGGCAGCCGGCGGCTGCCCGTGCCCGCCGCCCTGCTCGTGCCCGTGCGGATAGCCCGGGCCCGCCTGCTCCTGCCCCGCCGTGTCCTGCTGCCCCCACGGCCGGCCCGCCGCCTGTGTCGCCCACGGCGCGGGCGCACCGCCCGGCAGCGTGGGCGGTGGGGTGCCGCCCCACTGCTCGACCAGCGAGGACGTGGTGAACTCGCCCGACTCGTCCGGAAGGTCACCCCCGGCGACGGGGATGGACCACTGCCCGGTCACATCATGGCCGGGCGCGGATTCCGCCGCCGTGGGCTCGTCGAAGTTCCACTGCCCGGTGGCTCCCGGGTTGTACGTGAAGCGGTCGTCCCCGCCGTGCCGCGCCGTCCCCGCGCCGGAGCCGTACGGCGTGCCGGATCCGTACGGCGCCTCCGTGCCGTACGCCCGCTCCCCCGTGTCGTGCCCCGACTGCTGGTGACCGCCGTGCTCGTGGCCCTGCTGGTGTGCCGCGTGCGGGTCGTGCCACTGGGCGCCGTCGACGGGCGCGCCGGGGACCGGCCACGCGCCCGGGGCCGCCGGGTCGGTTCCGGCGGTCGTGGCGGGGTCGACCGTTATCTGCGGCGGTACATAGCCGTGGCCGGGCGCGGCGAGGGGACTGTCGGCGGCCAGCAGGGCGTCGACGCCCCCCTCGGGGAGTTCGACGAAGGCGGTGGCGCCGTCGTCGTACTCGCCCTGGGGCAGCGGGTCCCAGCGGCTCCCGCCCCGGGGCGTGCCCTCTCCGTGCTGGTCGTCGGTCACGACAGCGCCCTCCCCAGTGCTCGTCGGGCCAGCGCGGCGACGATGCGCCGCAGGTGCAGTACGGCGGGCGGAAGCTGCGGCACGGAGCCGTCCTCGGCCGGGGCCGCGTCGGGGATGCAGGCCGCGGCGACGTACTCCCCGAAGGCGCTGAGGGCCTCCGGCACGAGCGCGCGGTTGTTGTCCCAGTCGATGAGCCGGCCGACCCACTGCTCGGCCTCCAGGGGCCGCAGCGGCATCGGCGCTATGGCACCCACCGCGCAGCGCACACCCCGGCGTGCGGGGTCCAGGACCAGGGCCACGGATGCCACCGCGCGCCCCGGGCCGGTACGGCCGGTGGCCTTCAGGAAGACCTGCGGGGCGTGCAGCAGCGGCACGCGCACGTAGCCGATGAGTTCGCCGGCGCGCAGCATGTCCATCCCGGCCAGCAGGTGCGACACCGGGATCTCCCGGCGGGCTCCGCCCGGGCCCGCGATGATCAGTGTCGCCTCCAGGGCGGCCAGCACCGGCAGCGCGTCCCCCGTGGGGGCGGCCGAGGCGATGTTGCCGCCCAGGGTGCCCGCGTTGCGGATGTGCGGCGGGCCCGCGGCGCGCGCGGCGGCTGCGAGCGCCGGGATCAGGGCCGCGAAGTCGGGGCGGCCCATGCGCGCGTGCGTGAGGCCCGCGCCGAGCAGCGCATGACCGTCCAGGTACTGCCAGCCGCGGATCTCGCTGATCCGGCCGAGTCCCACCAGCGCGGCGGGCCTGAGCTGTCCGGAGTTGACGGCGGCCATCAGGTCGGTGCCGCCCGCGACAGGCACTGCGGCGGGCACGGCGGTGAGTGCCGCGACGGCCTCGTCCAGCGTCGTCGGCAGCGTGACGGCCTGCGCCGCCTGCGGTGCGTGCGTGGTCAAACCGGCTGCCCCTTCCCGCTGCCCCACCTGGTCCCACCTGTGCTGCCGTACGGTACGTGCTGACAGGGCGGACGTGGCAACTCTGGCACATCTTGGCGAGAGCCGAAGACACGGGTCCGCTAGGAGGCATTCGCCCACCTCACTGGGGAGATGATCCGTTTTCGCACTGGTTCACCAGTGCGTGCCGATTGGCACTTTCGGTGACCCTTGTGCGCTTTTTCCGTGGCCTGTTCGAGCTGTTCGGTAGCGACGGTCCGGTGCTACCCGATGGGCGGCGGGCCGTCGATCGGGCGGCCCAGCACCCCGGGGCGCCGCTGCCAGGGCAGCGGGCCGGCGGGTGGCCGGTAGGCGACGCCGAGGGCGTCGAGTCGCCGGTAGTGGGCGGTCATACGGCGCTCGAAGCCGGCGAAGTCCCGTTCCGCCGGGGCGGGCAGGGCGCTCCAAGCGACCTCGGCGAAGGCCGCGAGCCGGGGGAACACCTGGTAGTCCACACGCGTGTGGTCCTCCATCACCTCGGTCCACACGTTGGCCTGGGTGCCGAGCACGTGCCGGGCCTCCTCGGGTGTCAACTCCGGCGGCACGGGCTCGAACCGGTAGACGTCCTCCAGGGTGCGCACCCACCCGATCGGTACCGGCTCGTCGGGGCCCGTGGCCTGCCGGTGGTCCAGATACACCTGCTGCTCGGGGCACATGACGACGTCGTGGCCGGCCCGGGCGGCGGCGATGCCCCCGGCGTAACCGCGCCAGGAGGACACGGCCGCGCCCTTCGCCAGCCCGCCCTCCAGGATCTCGTCCCAGCCGATCAGCCGGCGCCCGCGCGCGGAGAGCCACGCGTCGAAGTGCCCGATGAACCAGGACTGGAGCTCGTCCTCGTCCGCGAGGCCGAGTTCCCTGATGCGCGCCTGGGCCGTCCCGGACCGCCGCCACTGGTCCTTGGGGCATTCGTCGCCGCCGACGTGGACGAACTCCGACGGGAACAGCTCCAGCACTTCCTCGAAGACGCCCTCGTAGAACCGCAGGGTGCTGTCGGTGGGGGCGAGTACGTTCGGGTTGATTCCCCAGGTGTCCCAGACGGAGAGGGCGGTGGTGTCGATGACGTCGGTGTTGCCGAGTTCCGGGTACGCGGCGATGGCGGCCTGCGAGTGGCCGGGTACGTCGATTTCGGGGACGACGGTGATTTGCCGCTCGGCGGCGTAGGCGACGATCTCCCGGATGTCGTCCCGGGTGTAGTAGCCGCCGTGCGGCTTCTCCTCCCACAGCGGCGAGGCCCGGTGGCCGGTTTTCGTCCGCGCGCGCCAGGAGCCGATCTCCGTCAGCCGTGGATGCCGCTCGATCTGGATGCGCCAGCCCTGGTCGTCCGTCAGATGGAAGTGGAAGACGTTGAGTTTGTGCGCCGCCAGCAGATCGAGATAGCGCAGGACGCCTTCCTTGGGCATGAAGTGCCGGGCGACGTCGAGCATCAGGCCGCGCCAGCGGAATCGGGGCGCGTCCTCGATCGTGAGGTACGGCACGGCCCAGGCGCGGTCGCGGCCGAGCGGAGCCTTGCGGTACGCGTCCGGGCCGAGAAGCTGCCGCAGAGTCTGGGCACCCCAGAAAACACCGGCCGCGCTGCCGCCCTCGACGAGAACGCCGTTCCAGTCGCTGACGAGGCGGTACTCCTCGGGGCCGAGCCCGGGGTCGAGTTGGAGCCCGATGCCGTCGCCGCCGGCGTCGTCGAGTTCCCGCCCCTCGCGCAACGGCAGGCCGGTGGCCTGCCGGAGAACGGTGCGCAGCCAGTGGCCGACGTCCTGTGTCCCGGTGCAGGCATAGAGGCGGGAGTGCGCCGTCAGCCGCACCTCGCCGGTAGCGGCGAGGACGCTGCGGGGCTTCGGGATCAGTTCGCTCACGTCAGTCCTTCACCGCTCCGCCCAGTCCGGAGACCAGGCGCCGCTGTACGAGTACGAAGAAGACCAGGACCGGAATCGTCATCACGGTGGAGGCGGCCATGACGCCGCCCCAGTCCGGGTCGTCGGGCTTGCAGAAGACCAGCAGCGCCATAGGCAGCGTCGACTGGGAAGTGTCACTGATGATGAACGACTTGGCGAAGAGGAAGTCGTTCCAGGCGGAGATGAAGGAAACACGCTGGCGGCCACGAGCCCCGGCAGGACGAGCGGGAAAAGGATCTGCCACGGGAATCGCGCCCGGCTCGCCCCGTCGATGCAGGCAGCCTCCTCCAGCGCCTCCGGAACGGCTTTCACGAACCCCCGCGGCATCCAGATCGCGAAGGGCAGCGAGAAGGCGACGTGGGGCAGGATCAGCGAGCCCAGCGTGTTCAGCTGACCGAAGTCCCGCATGAGGAAGAAGAGGGGGATCGTGAGGGCTTCCACGGGCACCATCTGAGCCACCAGAAACATGATCAACAAGGTGCTCCGGAGGCGGAACCGGAATCGTGTCACGGCGGTCGCGGCGAGAAACGCGATGAGCGCGGAGGCGATCACCACACAGCCCGCGACGAGGAGGCTGTTGAGGGAGTAACGGCCGAATTCCTGCTGCCCGAAGACGCGTCGGAAGGAGTCCGGAGAAGGTGCGAGAGTCCACGGCCTGGGCTCGCTCGACTCGATCACCCCGGCCGGTTTGAAGGCACTGAGCACCATTCAGTACAGGGGGAAGGCGACGACGACCGCGACCAGCAGAGCCGAGGCCTCGGCAGCCAGCCGCCCCGGGCGGCGCACACGAACGCGAAGCGGATTCGGGGTGTCCCAGCCAGATCGACTCCCGCGGCAGCGGACGCGGCCGGGACGGATCCCACCGCACCACTTCCGGCCAGGCCGGTTTCCGCCGTAGCCGCTCCCGTTCCCACAGCCCCAGGCGAGTCGGCCCGGGCCAGGCCGGCCTGCCCCGGGTCAACCTCAGCTGCGTCGGCGATCGCCGAGTCGGTGCTGGTCAGCCCTGACCCAGTGGAACCGCCCACGCGCCGCACCAGATCGCCCGCCGCTGTTCCGACGCCGGTCAAGCCCGACTCGGCCGAACCGCCCCCCGCCAAGCCGGCCTCAACCGGGCCAGCCCCAGCCGCATCGCTCCCAGCCGACCCGTCCCCACCCGAACCACCCACATCCCCCACCGAGTCAGCCCCAGTCCGGCCGGCCAGGTCTCAGCCACTCTCTGACCGGCTGACGCATCCTGCGCAACACCCGGACAGCACAAAAGCCCCCAGGGCGCGCAAAACGCACCCTGGAGGCCTTACGCCGCTCGGACGGGCGTTACTTGTCGCCCTTGCCCTTGTCGTCGTCGCCGGAGCCCATGGACTCGTAGATCTCCTTGCACATGGGACACACCGGGTACTTCTTCGGGTCGCGGCCCGGCACCCACACCTTGCCGCACAGCGCCACGACGGGGGTGCCGTCGAGGGCGCTCGCCATGATCTTGTCCTTCTGGACGTAGTGGGCGAAGCGCTCGTGGTCACCGTCACCGTGGGAGGTCTGCGGCGTCGGCTCTACGAGGGTCCCCGTACCAGTCCCGCGCTCGGGCTCGAGAGTGCTCATAGGCCCAAGGGTACTGAAGCTCACAGACATCAGTTGAGCGAAGGGTCGTCCGGGTAGGTCGCCACCATCGCCAGCTCGTTGCGCTGGCGGCGCAGAACCTCCCGCCAGAGCCTCTCCGGGGACGGCGAGGAGACGTCGCCGGGCTCAGACTCGACGACGTACCACGCGCCGTCCACCAGCTCGTCCTCCAGCTGGCCCGGGCCCCAGCCGGCGTACCCGGCGAAGATCCGCAGGGAGCCGAGGGCGGAGGCCAGCAGTTCCGGCGGGGCCTCCAGATCGACCAGACCGATCGCGCCGTGCACCCGTCGCCAGCCCAGCGGTGCGGCCTCCCCGGACGCGCCGCCGGGGACGACGGCGACCCCGAGGGCCGAGTCCAGCGAGACCGGGCCGCCCTGGAAGACGACACCGGGTTCACCGGCGAGATCCCCCCAACCCTCCAGGATGTCGCTGACGTCCACCGGGGTGGGGCGGTTGAGGACGACACCGAGAGAGCCCTCCTCGTCGTGGTCGAGGAGCAGCACCACCGCGCGGTCGAAGTTCGGGTCCGCCAGGGCGGGCGTGGCCACGAGCAACCGCCCTGTGAGCGAGGACACCTCGGTCATGCCAGCCATGATCCCGCATCTTCGCTTTCCGTGGGGAGGCAATGCGGGGACGGGAGGGAACGCAGCTCAGGGCGCACTGGTGCGTTTGTCGCGCACGGACGTGACCGTGACCCCACGTGCCCGGCACGGAACGGTTCGTGTTGTGACAGAGCTATGACGTGGCTGGGTCTGATTCAGGCTTACGGAAGGGGGGTGGAGGGCGATTACCCTTTCCCTCCTGGCCCCTGCCCGACTCCACGGAACGCGAGATTCATGACCGTCAACGACGATGTCCTGCTTGTCCACGGCGGAACCCCGCTGGAGGGCGAGATCCGTGTCCGCGGTGCGAAGAACCTCGTACCGAAGGCCATGGTGGCAGCGCTGCTGGGCAGCGCTCCGAGCCGCCTCCGCAATGTTCCGGACATCCGCGACGTACGGGTCGTACGGGGTCTGTTGCAGCTGCACGGCGTGACGGTCCGTCCGGGGGACGCACCCGGCGAACTGGTGATGGATCCGACACGCGTGGAGAGCGCGAACGTCGCTGACATCGATGCCCACGCGGGTTCGAGCCGTATCCCGATCCTGTTCTGCGGCCCTCTTCTGCACCGCCTCGGCCACGCGTTCATCCCGGGCCTCGGCGGCTGCGACATCGGCGGCCGGCCCATCGACTTCCACTTCGACGTGCTGCGGCAGTTCGGCGCGCGGATCGAGAAGCGGGCGGACGGGCAGTACCTGGAGGCGCCGCAGCGGCTGCGGGGTACGAAGATCCGGCTGCCGTACCCGTCCGTGGGCGCGACCGAGCAGGTGCTGCTGACGGCGGTGCTCGCCGAGGGTGTCACCGAGCTCTCGAACGCGGCTGTCGAGCCGGAGATCGAGGACCTGATCTGCGTCCTTCAGAAGATGGGCGCCATCATCGCGATGGACACCGACCGGACCATCCGCGTCACCGGTGTCGACAAACTCGGCGGCTACACCCACCACGCCCTCTCCGACCGCCTGGAGGCCGCGTCCTGGGCGTCCGCCGCGCTGGCGACCGAGGGCAACATCTACATCCGTGGCGCCCAGCAGCGCTCGATGATGACGTTCCTGAACACCTACCGGAAGGTGGGCGGGGCCTTCGAGATCGACGACGAGGGCATCCGCTTCTGGCACCCCGGCGGCCAGCTGAAGTCCATCGCGCTGGAGACGGACGTCCACCCCGGCTTCCAGACGGACTGGCAGCAGCCGCTGGTGGTGGCCCTGACCCAGGCCACGGGCCTGTCCATCATCCACGAGACGGTCTACGAGTCCCGCCTCGGCTTCACCTCCGCCCTGAACCAGATGGGCGCCCACATCCAGCTCTACCGCGAGTGCCTGGGCGGCTCCGACTGCCGCTTCGGCCAGCGCAACTTCCTCCACTCGGCCGTCGTCTCCGGCCCCACCAAGCTCCAGGGCGCCGATCTGGTCATCCCCGACCTCCGCGGCGGCTTCTCGTACCTCATCGCGGCGCTGGCGGCCCAGGGCACGTCCCGCGTCCACGGCATCGGCCTCATCAACCGTGGCTACGAGAACTTCATGGAGAAGCTCGTGGAGCTGGGCGCGAAGGTCGAGCTGCCGGGCAAGGCGCTCGGGTAGCACACGCAGTCAGTACACGCAGTGAAGCCCAAAGGGGCGGCCACCCGGATCGGGTGGCCGCCCCTTTGGTGTCACTGTGCCTCGTACGTCATCCTGAGACGTACGGACGACCAGGTCACTTACCCTTGGCCGCTTCCTTGAGCTTGGAGCCCGCGGACACCTTCACGCTGTAGCCGGCCGGGATCTGGATGGGCTCGCCGGTCTGCGGGTTGCGGGCGGTGCGAGCGGCACGGTGAGTGCGCTCGAAGGTCAGGAAGCCGGGGATGGTGACCTTCTCGTCCCCCTTGGAGACGATGTCGCCGACCACGTCGGCGAACGCGGCCAGCACGGCGTCGGCGTCCTTGCGGGTCACCTCGGCGCGGTCGGCCAGCGCGGCCACCAGCTCACTGCGGTTCATGTTGTTACTCCCGTGTTCATCTTGCCGTTGAGGCGTCGGATCGAAGCCGATGCTGCCAGGGTCCTCCGTGAGTCCCCGGACCCGGGTCCGTCGCCAGACCCTCGCGCCCAGGGACGCATCCTGCCTCTACCTGCGGCGGGAAAGCCAATCCGGCACCCGCAGGAGTCGTGAGAACACCCTTGGGAGTCACACGAAAAGAGGGCCTGAGCCTGGCCGACACGATAGAGGGCGGCCCAAGGGGTCGGGTTCCCCGACGCGCCGTTGCCAGGCCAGTCGTGGCAATCCTCACAGCCGTCGACAGGGCTGCCGCCCTACGGCTGCGAGGTCATCGCCGTCGCGCCGGCCGCCTTCGCGGCCTCCCGGACCGCCCCGGCGACCGCGCCCGCGACCTTGTCGTTGAAGACGCTCGGGATGATGTAGTTCGGGTTCAGCTCGTCCTCGGTCACCACGTCCGCGAGGGCGGTCGCGGCGGCCAGCATCATCTCGGTGTTGACGGTGCGGGACTGGGCGTCCAGCAGACCGCGGAAGACACCCGGGAAGACCAGCACGTTGTTGATCTGGTTCGGGAAGTCGGAACGGCCGGTGGCCACAACGGCCGCGGTCTGGCGGGCGATTGCCGGGTCGACCTCGGGGTCCGGGTTCGCGAGCGCGAACACGATGGCACCCTCGGCCATGGCGGCCACGTCGTCGCCGTCGAGGACGTTCGGGGCCGAGACGCCGATGAAGACGTCGGCGCCGCGCACGGCCTCCTTGAGCGTGCCGGTCAGGCCCTCGGGGTTGGTGTTGTCGGCGATCCAGCGCAGCGCCGAGTCCGGGGCGGCGTCGACCAGGTCCTCGCGGCCCGCGTGCACGACGCCGTGGATGTCGGCGACGACGGCGTTCTTGACGCCTGCGGCCAGCAGCAGCTTCAGGATGGCCGTACCGGCGGCGCCGGCGCCGGACATGACGACGCGGATGTTCTCTATCGCCTTGCCCGCGACGCGAAGTGCGTTAGTGAGGGCGGCGAGGACGACGATCGCGGTGCCGTGCTGGTCGTCGTGGAAGACGGGGATGTCGAGGGCCTCGCGCAGCCGGGCCTCGATCTCGAAGCAGCGGGGGGCGGAGATGTCCTCCAGGTTGATGCCGGCGAAGCCCGGGGCGATCGCCTTGACGATCTCGACGATCGCGTCGGTGTCCTGGGTGTCGAGGCAGATCGGCCAGGCGTCGATGCCGGCGAACCGCTTGAAGAGGGCCGCCTTGCCCTCCATGACGGGCAGCGCGGCCTTCGGGCCGATGTTGCCCAGGCCCAGCACGGCGGAGCCGTCCGTCACGACCGCAACGGAGTTGCGCTTGATGGTGAGACGGCGGGCGTCCTCGGGGTTCTCGGCGATCGCCATGCAGACGCGGGCCACGCCCGGCGTGTAGACCATGGACAGGTCGTCACGGTTGCGGATGGGGTGCTTCGACGCCATCTCGATCTTGCCGCCGAGGTGCATGAGGAAGGTCCGGTCCGAGACCTTGCCCAGCGTGACGCCCTCGATGCCGCGGAGTTCCTCGACGATCTCGTCCGCGTGCGCGGTCGACGAGGCCGCGATGGTGACGTCGATACGGAGCTTCTCGTGACCGGATGCGGTGACGTCGAGGCCGGTCACCGAGCCTCCGGAGGACTCCACGGCGGTGGTGAGCTGCGAGACGGCGGTTCCGCTCGCGGGCACCTCCAGCCGGACCGTCATCGAGTAGGAGACGCTGGGCGCCGTTGCCATGGCCGACTTCCTCTGCTTTCACCTGACGCTGAGTTGTGCCGTCCGATCGTCGCACCTACCGCTGAGTAGCAGGTAGCCGCCCTCGATTGCGAACGTTTTGTTCGCGGAACAGGCCAGCAAAAAGAGACCCACGTCACGTATGGACGTGGGTCTCTTATGAAGTAGGTGGCACCGACCCGCCATGCTCGCCTCGCGGCAAGTGGTCGCTCGTAGCGACGATGGTTGGGCCCGGGGGCTTGGATCGAGCCGGTGCCACGTCCAGGCTAACAAACAGATCCCGTAAGGCCATTCCTGTACCGGGAGTTCATTTCGCCGACAAGTGGGTATCCGGGTGCGGTCCGTCCAAAAGGAGGGATCAGTCCCTGAGCAGGTCCGGTACTCCCGTCGCGTCGGGCTCGTCCCGCTCGGCCGAGACGACCGTGAGTTGCTGGGTGGCCCGGGTCAGTGCGACGTAGAGCACACGCAGGCCGGCCGGGGACTCGTCGGCGATCTCCGCCGGGGAGACCACGACCGTCGCGTCGTACTCCAGGCCCTTCGCCTCCAGGCTGCCGAGTGCCACGACCCGGTCGCCGAGTCCGGCGAGCCAGCGGCGGGCCTCCTCGCGGCGCTGCATGGCGACGACCACACCGACCGTGCCGTCAACGCGCTCCAGCAGCCGGGCCGCCTCGGCGCGGACGGTTTCGGCCAACGTGTCGTCCACGACGGTGAAGCGGGGCTCGACGCCGGTGGAGCGGACCGCCTTCGGGGACGCGGAGCCCGGCATGGCGAGGGCCAGCACCTTCGAGGCGAGCTCGGCGATCTCGGCCGGGTTGCGGTAGTTCACGGTGAGCTCGAAGCGGCGGCGCGGGCGGGTGCCGAGGGCCTCGTCGCGGGCCTGGGCGGCCTCGTCCGGGTCGGACCAGGAGGACTGGGCCGGGTCGCCGACGACCGTCCAGGTGGCGTGCCGGCCGCGGCGGCCGATCATGCGCCACTGCATGGGCGTGACGTCCTGGGCCTCGTCGACGATGACGTGCGCGTACTCGGTGCGCTCCTGCGCGAGGCGCTCGGCGCGCTCGCGCTGGGACTCCTCGCGCACCGGCATCAGCTCCTCCAGGCCGGTGAGCTGGTCCAGCGGGTCGAGTTCGCGCCTCTTCCGGGGGCGGGCCGGGGCCCCGAGGATCGCCTGGAGCTCGTCGAGCATCGCGATGTCGTGCGCCGAGTGGCCGTCGCGCCTGAGGGAGCGGGCGACCTTGCGGATCTCGCCGGGGTTGAGGATCCGCCGGGCCCAGCGGCCGAGGCGCCGCTCGTCGGCCATGGCGTCCAGGACGGCCGCCGGGGTCAGCTCGGGCCACCAGGCGTCGAGGAATGCGATGAAGGCATCCTCGGAGGTGATGTCCTCGTCGAAGGAGGAGCGCAGCTCGGCGGCGAGCTCCGGGTCGGTGTGGCGGCCCGCCGCGCCGGACTGCTCCCACAGGGCGTCCAGGAGCAGCTTGCGGGCGCGGGGGCGCAGCAGGTTCACGGGGGCGGTGCCACCGAGGGCGGCGCGGCGGATGTCCGCCAGCTGCTCGGCCTCCAGTTCCAGGCGGCGGCCGAAGGCGACCACGCGCAGCCGGGCCGGTGAATCGTTCAGCTCCAGGGCTCCGCGCGCGGCCTTGCGCAGCACCTTGAGCATGCGGGACGAGCCCTTGGCGCGGGCCACGGACGGGGAGTCGTAGAGCGTGGCCCCGGCGCCGTCGACGAGGGAGCCGATGGCGCGGATGGCGACCTGGCCCTCCTCGCCGAGGGAGGGCAGCACACCCTCGGTGTAGGCGACGAGCAGCGGGGTCGGCGAGACGATCAGGATGCCGCCCGCGTACCGGCGGCGGTCCTGGTAGAGGAGGTAGGCCGCGCGGTGCAGGGCGACGGCGGTCTTGCCGGTGCCGGGGCCGCCCTCGACGTAGGTCACGGAGGCGGCGGGGGCGCGGATGACCAGGTCCTGCTCGGCCTGGATCGAGGCGACGATGTCGCGCATGGTGTGGCTGCGGGCCTGGCCGAGCGCGGCCATCAGGGCGCCGTCGCCGATGACGGGCAGCTCGTCCCCGTCGAGATAGGCCTTCAGCTCGGGGCGCATCAGGTCGTCCTCGACGCCGAGGACCTTGCGGCCCTTGGAGCGGATGACCCGGCGGCGGACGACCCGGCCGGGGTCGACCGGGGTGGAGCGGTAGAAGGGTGCGGCGGCCGGGGCGCGCCAGTCGATGACCAGCGGGGCGTAGTCCTGGTCGAGGACGCCGATGCGGCCGATGTGCAAGGTCTCGGCGATGTCGGCGGTGTTGTCCTCGCGGACCGCGCCCTCGGCGGGCTCGATGGCGGTGTACGCGCCGTCCGGTCCCTTCTTGCCGTCCCTGCCGAGCAGCAGGTCGATACGGCCGAAGAGGAAGTCCTCGAACTCGTTGTTGAGCCTGTTGAGGTGGATGCCCGCGCGGAAGACCTGGGCATCCCGCTCGGCGAGCGCGCCGGGCGTGCCGACCTGGCCGCGCCGGGCCGCGTCGTTCATGAGGAACTCCGCCTCGTGGATCTTCTCCTCGAGGCGGCGGTACACCCGGTCCAGGTGTTCCTGTTCGACGCCGATCTCTCTGTCTCTCAGGGAGTCGAGCGCGGTTTCCTGTGGAGCCTGAGCGGCCACCGGGCCCCCTTCTGACGTGCTGGGCAGCCGTCCACCGTACGCGAAGGGGACCCGGTAAGGCTACGCGTCGACCTCGACCAGCCGCTTGCCGTCGAAGGTCACTACCTCGAAATGGTCGATCTCGTTCGGCTCGAAGGCGGCGCCGCCCTGGACGTACAGCGGCTCCTTGGCCTTTTCCGACGTGGCGTCCGGGAGGCCGTAGCCCCATTCCGGGACGGACCAGGAGGACAGGGTCTCCCGCTCGCCGTTCTTGCCGACGGCGACCAGGGCGCACTTCAGCGGGCCCTTGACGTTCTTCAGCTCCGTGACAGTTCCGGTGCCCCAGTCCTTCTTCTGGAGGGCGACCGTCGCGGTGACCTTGGTGGTCGGGTCGGTGGCCGTGATCTTGTCGGAGATGCCGTCGAAGGCCGCTTTGGCGGGGCTGGCCGCGAGGGGACGGTTCTCCGCGCCGCCGCCGTCACCGCCGCTGTTCGTCGCGACCGCGACGAACGGGCCGCCGATGATCAGCGCGCCGGCCGCGGCCACCATGTAGAAGCTGCGGCGGCGCTTCTGGGCGCGGCGGTCGGCGACCTCGTCGACCAGCTTCTCCACCAGGCGCGGCCGGGGCTTCGCGGACAGCGACTCGCCGATCGCGGGTGTGCCGGAGCCGGGCAGGTCGGCGAGGGCGGCGAGCATCGGCTCCATGCCGGCCAGCTCGTCGAGCTGCTGAGCGCACCACTCGCAGGTCGCGAGGTGGGCTTCGAAAGCGGTTGCTTCGGCGTCGTCGAGGATGCCGAGAGCGTAGGCGCCGACGGTCTCGTGCTCGTTCGGCACCGGAGATCCCTGCATGGGTCCAGACATACCCATGCCTCCCGTACCGAATCCCTGGTTTCCCCCGTAAACACTCATCACGCCGTCACCCCCCGCTCCTCCAGTGCCAGCTTCATGGAACGGAGAGCGTAGAAGACTCTGGAGCGGACGGTTCCGCTGGGTATGCCCAGGGTCTCGGCCGCCTCATTGACGGTACGCCCCTTGAAATACGTCTCGACGAGCACCTCCCGGTGGGCGGGGGTCAGGTCGTCGAGTGCGTCCGAGAGAGTCATCAGCCACAGCGCCTTGTCGATCTCGTCCTCCGCGGGGATGACCTCCAGCGGCGACGGGTCGACCTCCTGCGGCCGGGCCTGCCGGCTGCGGTGGCCGTCGATGACGATGCGCCGGGCGACCGTCACCAGCCAGGGGCGTACCGATCCGGTCGCACGGTTGAGCTGACCGGCGTTCTTCCAGGCACGGATGAGTGTCTCCTGCACGACGTCCTCGGCGCGCTGCCGGTCTCCGGCGACCAGGCGCAGGACGTACGCAAGCAGGGGTCCGGCGTG
Source organism: Streptomyces azureus (assembly GCF_001270025.1). Classification (NCBI taxonomy): domain Bacteria; kingdom Bacillati; phylum Actinomycetota; class Actinomycetes; order Kitasatosporales; family Streptomycetaceae; genus Streptomyces; species Streptomyces azureus. The sequence continues at coordinate 74,209 of NZ_DF968357.1, forward strand.
TTCGCGGTAGAGCGCACGCATCAGCTCCTCGTCGGGTTCCGAGGGCTGGGACATGCGATGTCGGGCCCTCGGTGCACGTTCATTGGCCACGACGGAATCCTTGCGCACGCCCACCTCCGGTGTCCGGGGGTTCCCCCAGTCGGTCGCTCCACATGCCGTACGGACGCGAGCCGTTGGGTGTTCAAAGAGACGTGACAGATTTCTTCGGAGTGACGTGACGAGGGGGACATGAGAGCACATTCCCACCCCGCGTTCTTTACATTTCCGCCACATCGACCAGATCAAGCCAGGCCTTCCCTACGGGTGCGTAGGTAAACGACGTGTAATCGAAATCACTTCGACAGTGCATCCACAGAAGTCGCATTTAGGACAGGGAAATTGAATGCAGCGCCCATCCAACAGCCTTGCCGCGCAGGGCAAAAGGGACTTAAGCGCGGGTGAGTGCCGCGCGGCGGCGATGCCGGGCGACCCGTTCGCGGTTCCCGCAGACCTCACTGGAGCACCAGCGCCTCCTGCGTCCCCGGGAGGTGTCGAGGTACACGATCGGGCAGTTGTCGCCCTCGCACTGGCGCAGGGCCGCGCGGGCGACGGGGTCGGTCAGCAGCTCCACGGCGTCCCGCGCGACGGCCGCGAGCAGGGCGGGACAGCCGGGCGGGCCGTCCAACCGCCGTACGAGCTCGCCCTCTGAGCCGCGGACGGCGCGCGGGGCGGGGGGCGCGGTACGCGCGAGGTCGTTGACGCGCGCGAGCGCGAAGTCGTACCCCCGGGCTCCGGATCCCGGCCAGCCGCGCACCAACCGGTCGATCTGGCCGCGCAGTTCGCGGAAGGCGGCAGGCCAGGTGGCGTCGGCGTGAGCCAGGGCGGTGTCCGCCGGGACGAGCCCGGAGCCGGTGATCCAGGCGCGCAGCACGTCCACGGAGTCCAGCCGTTCCTCCGGATGCGTGGTGGAGAGCAGATCGAGGCAGATCCGTCCGGCATCGAACCGCAGCTCGTACGGGGCCGTGGCCGTACCCAGTGCCATGTGCCTGTCACCGCCTAGGGGTGCACCCCGGTCGCGAAGGGCTCGGTGGGGTGCCAGTGAGAGGGCTGGGAAACCGTTCCCTCTTACAGTGCCTGCCCACTGCGACGCCGGAAACCCCTCGCACGGGCCGGTCGTCAGGGGCGGCTTCGCCCGGGCGCGGGTTCCGGCCATGGCGCGCGCCAGGTTGAGCGGCCCCGGTCGCGCGGTGGGCGTCAGCCTGGCGGTATTTCGCTCAACTCGCGGACGTTGTCACGCGTCCGCGTACTTCACGAACGCGGTCACGCGTCCGCGTACTTCGTGTCCGCTGCCGGGTCCAGGGCGAGGCGGTAGCCCCGTTTGACCACCGTCTGGATCAGTTTCGGCGTGCCGAGGGCCGTGCGGAGGCGGGCCATGGCCGTTTCGACCGCGTGTTCGTCGCGGCCGGAGCCGGGCAGGGCACGGAGGAGTTCCGCGCGGGCGACCACCCAGCCGGGGCGGCGGGAGAGGGCGCGCAGGAGGGACATGCCGGCGGGCGGCACGGGCTTGAGGTCGCCGTCCACCAGGACGGCGTGCCCGCGGATCTCCACCCGGTGCCCGGCGATCGGCAGCGCGCGTGCCCGGCCGGGCAGTTCCTTGCAGAGGAGCTGGACGAGGGGGCCGAGCCGGAAGCGTTCGGGCTGGATCGTGTCAATGCCGCGGGACTGCAGCGGCAGGGCGGTGACCGGGCCGACGCAGGCCGACAGTACGTCGTGGCTCATGGCCTCCAGTACCTCGGGAAGCATCCCGCGCTCCTCCGCCCGGGAGAGCAGGGAGGCCGCGGCCGGGGCGCTGGTGAAGGTCAGTGCGTCCACGCCCCGGGAGACCGTGGCGTCCAGGAGGCGGTCCACCGGGGCGATGTCCTCCGGCGGCATCCACCGGTAGACGGGCACGCCCACGACCTCGGCCCCGCCCTCCCGCAGCGCCTCCACGAACCCGGGCAGCGGCTCACCGTGCAGCTGGATGGCGATCCGCTGCCCGTCGACGCCCTCCTCCAGCAGCCGGTCGAGCACCTCCGCCATGGACTCCGACGACGGCGACCACTCCTCCGTCAGTCCGGCGGCCCGGACCGCGCCCTTCACCTTGGGGCCGCGCGCCAGGATCCGTACGCCGCCGAGCCGGGACAGCAGACCGTCGCCGAGCCCCCAGCCGTCGGCGGCCTCGACCCAGCCCCGGAAACCGATCGCGGTCGTGGCGACCACGATGTCCGGCACCTGGCGGATGAGCTCCTTCGTCGCGGCCAGCAGCTCGCTGTCGTCGGCGAGCTGCACGATCCGCAGGGCAGGGGCGTGCAGAACGGCGGCACCGCGCCGCTGTAGCAGCGTGCCCAGCTCGTCGGCTCGGCGCGCGGCCGTCACGCCCACGGTGAAACCCGCCAGGGGCCCGTGGTCCGGTCGCTGTTCTTCCTCGTACATGGCTCTCGTCCCGCACTCGAGTCGTCGTACTTATGGGTACGGCGTACCTACATGCCGATCGAGCCTGTCAACGGCTCGTGACAGGCCCGGATCGGCATGATGTCGACGGTGTTACGTCACACCTTGGCGTAGCTGAGCTGCGGCTCCGCCTCCGAGGTCGCCGTCGTGGCGGGTACCCGGGGTGCCGTACGGCGAAGGTATACGGCCCAGGTGACCGCGAAGCAGACCGCGTAGAAGGCGAGGAAGGCGACGAAGGCGCCGGTGCCGGAGCCGTAGGAGATGAAGGACTGGCGGAAGGCGAGGTTGATGCCGACGCCGCCGAGCGCGCCCACCGCGCCGATGAGTCCCATGGAGGCGCCGGAGAGGCGACGCCCGTAGGCAGCGGCCGCTTCACCCTCAAGTCCCTTGGCGAGGGCCTTGTTCTGGAAGATGCCCGGGATCATCTTGAACGTCGAGCCGTTGCCGAGTCCGCTGAGCACGAACAGCACCACGAACGCCACGGTGAACAGCGCCAGCGACTTCTCCATCGAGGCACCGATCAGGATCGCCGTCGCGACGCCCATGCCGACGTAGTTCCACAGGCTGATCTTCGCGCCGCCGTACTTGTCGGCCAGCCAGCCGCCCAGGGGCCGGATCAGCGAGCCGAGGAGCGGACCGATGAAGGTGACGTACGCCGCCTCCAGCGGGGTGCGTCCGAACTGGTTCTGGAGGACCTGCCCGAAGGCGAAGCTGTATCCGATGAACGATCCGAACGTGCCGATGTAGAGGAAGGACATGATCCACGTGTGGCCGTCACGCGCGGCGTCCTTGGCGGCACCGGTGTCGTTCTTCACGTTCTCGATGTTGTCCATGAAGAGCGCGGCCATGACGGCGGCTACGAGGATCAGCGGGATGTAGATCCCGAGCAGCACCCGCGGCCCGCCGCCGGCGCCGATGATCCCGAGCGCGGTCAGTTGGATCACCGGTACGCCGATGTTGCCGCCGCCCGCGTTCAGGCCGAGGGCCCAGCCCTTCTTCCGCAGCGGGAAGAAGGCGTTGATGTTGGTCATGGAGGAGGCGAAGTTGCCGCCACCGATGCCGGCCAGCAGGCCGACGAGCAGGAACGTGGAGAAGGAGGTGCCCGGCTCCATCACGGTGAACGCGGCGACGGTCGGGACGAGGAGGAGGCCGGCGGAGATGATCGTCCAGTTCCGGCCGCCGAAGATCGCTACGGCGAACGTGTAGGGGACGCGGACGACGGCGCCGACGAGCGTGACCATCGAGGTCAGCATGAACTTGTCGGCCGGGGTCAGTCCGTACTCCGGGCCCATGAAGAGGACCAGCACGGACCACAGGGTCCAGATCGAGAAGCCGATGTGCTCGGAGAGTACGGAGAAGAAGAGGTTCCGGCGGGCGACCTTCTCCCCGGTCTCCTTCCAGAAGGTCTCGTTTTCCGGATCCCAGTGCTGGATCCAGCGTCCGCCCCTGCTCGGGGGTGCGGGTGCCGTGCCAGGGCCTGTCATGACGCCTCCACTTGCTCCGGGACTCGGTCGTTCCATGAGTGCTGATCCCGAAGGTAGGGAGGACGCGTTTCGTGACTGTGCCAGCGGGTGACCGCGAGGGAACTTTGCTCTCACCCCGGCCTTGGGCGGGATGAGAGGTTCGGTGGCATTGTGTCAGCGTTGCGGGGGCTGCCAGTGGGGGCTCTGCTGAGGATACGGCTGGTTGTAGGGGCCGGGGGTCTGAGCACCGTACGGGCCCGGCGCGGGCTGGGCGGGGTACGGGCCGGGGGCCGGCTGACCAGGGTACGGGCCGGAGGCCGGCTGGGCTCCGTACGGCCCCGGCGCCGGCTGGGCGTACGGCCCCGGCGCCTGCTGTCCGTAGCCCGCGGGGGCGCCCGCGGCCGGGGTGGGCATCCCGCCGGGCGGGCCCGGCACCCCGGGCGGCTGACCCGGCGCACCCGCGTAACCCGGAGCCCCGGCCCCCGGGCCGCCGCCGTACGGCCCGCCTCCGAAGGGATTGCCGTGTCCCGGCATCGGCTGCCCCGGCGGCAGATACCGCACCCGCCCGTTCTCATCGGTCACCGGCATGAAGCCGGCCGCCTGCAACCTGGCGGCGAACTTCGTGTTGCGCTTGCGCGTGACCAGCAGCCCGATGCCGAGGAGCGCCATGAGCAGCAGCCACACCACGCCCGTCGCGGCGAAGTCGAAGGACTCACCGCCGGCGCGGAAGGCGAGAACCACGCAGCCGAGGGTGACGCCGAGGGCCGCGTAGCCCATGCGCTTCTCGGCGTTCTTGCCGGTGAGGTCGAAGTTGATGCGGGCCTTGAGGAGCTCGAAGGCGTCCGGCACGAGCGGCGGGAGGGAGACGCCGTCGCCGGCGCCCGGGTACTGCGCCCAGTTCTGTGCGGCCCGGGCCCGGGCCTGCGGGCTGGGGTCGGGCAGGATCAGCATGGTGAGCGCGCCGCTGCGGCCGGTGCTCTGCCGGACGTCCGCGTACTCGTAGCCGAACTGCTGGGCGACGCAGGCCAGCCGGGCGAGTTTCTTCACGGACGCCATCGGGCTGGTGAGCTCGACCGGTTCTCCGCTCGCCATCAGCCGCAGCATCTTCTGTGTCTGCCGCTTACTCATCCCCACGCTCCCCCGGCCACCCACTGGGCACAGTTGTTCACATGCGCAACTCAGGCAGTTTTCCACACCGGGAAAGCCCGGGGGAACGGGGTCCCGTTATCCTCCAGCGGACCCCACACGGGAAGGGGAGAGTCCATGTCCGCTGAGTCGGGGGCCGGGCGGCCGGAGGCGCAGCGCCCGCGGCGCTCCTTTGCCGGAAACGTCGCCTTCGGAGCGGGAACGCTCCTCGCGGTGGCGACGGCGACGCTCGGCGCGTTCGCGGCCGTGGCCCTGCTGGGCAGGGCGGTGGACGCGGCCCCGCTGTCGAGCGTGGTGCCCGAGGACGGGCACCACGCCCTGGTGGTGGGAGGCATCGGGGTCGGCGGGCTGACCGGGCTGATGCTGCCGGTGATCTTCTTCGGCATGGTGCGGGGGACCGAGGCCACGCCCCGGGGCGGCCCGGGTGCCGCGGCGCGCAAGGTGCTGGCCGTGCTGGTGTTCGACGTCTGGCTGCTGGTCGTGGCGTTGCTCGTCGCCCAGCTGGGGTGGTTCCTCCCGGCTCAGATCACCACCGTCGTCGCCGTCTTCGCCGTCGGGTTCGGCTGGATGCCGCTCGCGATGGTCCCTCGGGAGCGGTTCGGTTTCGGCGATGGCCGCTCATCATCCGCCCTCGCCGATGCCGGGCCGGCTTAGCCGCCGGGTGCCGGTCGCCTCCGGCTCCCTCGGGCCCTGACCCGAGGCGCACTGTTCGGCCACAACCGGGGTTTGCGCTTCGCCGCGACGTCCTCGACCCAGCCGAACGCCAGGATCGCTACGCCGATCAGGGGCCAGACCAGGACGAACATCCAGATCGTGTACGTGGTGTCCAGGGCGGACACCGCGCCGTCGCTCTGGAGGAACGGCAGTTCGTAGAGCAGGTCGAGGATCGGGATCGTGGCCATGATGAGGAGGTTGTGCCAGAGGTAGATCGTGACGGCGCGGTTGTTGGAGAGGGTCACGAGCGTGTCCCACCTGGCCAGACGGCCCGGGAGTTCGCGCCAGGACGGGGAGTACTGGAGCAGGATCACCACGAAGCCGAAGGACCAGGCCGCCTGGGCCAGCGGGATGTCGTTCAGGTCCCAGCCGTCGGGGCCCAGGTGGCCGGAGGCCCACCACAGGCCGAAGGCCATCAGCAGGGCCGCGCAGGAGATCGACAGGTAGCGGGGGATCTGCTTGAGCAGGCCCTCGTGATGGGCGAAGCCCAGGATCCAGCAGCCGCCGTAGACCGCGAAGTCCGTCACCGCGTTGCCCGTCTCACCGGGGATCTTCACCAGGCCCGTACCGACGACCGCCGTGAGGCCCAGAGGTGCCAGCAGCGTCGGCCACGGTGCCCGGCGGAACGCCCACAGCAGCAGCGGCGAGGCGATGACGAACCAGAGGTAGGCCCGCAGGTACCACAGCGGGCCGGCCGCCTGCACCGCCCAGGTGTCCTCCAGCAGGCCGGACTTGGCGCCGAGGTGCCAGGGGAAGGGCGGGGCGCCGACGGGGAAGACGTAGTTGAACAGGTCGATCAGGCCCCAGGTGCCGCCGTGTCCCGGGTCCTTCAGCGGGTTCCAGCCGCCCGCGAACATCATCGCGAGCACCACCGCGCTGAACGCCCAGAGCGGGGGCAGGAGCCGGCGGATCCGGCCCCGGATCACCTCGAGCGCCGGGCGGTTCAGCGAGCGCGCCATCAGGGCGCCCGCCAGTGCGAACATCACGCCCATCGACGGGAACAGCACCGTCAGCCACGCCCAGCCGAACAGGTGGTACACGACGACGCGGACCAGGGCGATCGAGCGCAGCAGGTCCAGGTAGCGGTCGCGGCCGCCGCCCTGGCGCGGCGCCGCCTCGGGGGCGGTTTCGCCCGTGGCCGCGGGGTCCGTCGTGCGCTGCTGCGGGATGCCGTACGACGGCGGCCCCGGCATGCCGGACGCCGCCGACGACGTGGGGATCGGGTTTCCGTGGGTCATGCCACCGGCCTCCGCTCGCCGCTGCTCTGGGACCGCTGACGTGGTACGGGGGCGCCGCCGGGCGCGTCGACCACACCGGTGCGCCGCAGCTTCTGCCAGCGCAGCCGGCCGCCGGTCAGGGCGGTGATCCAGGACTGGAGCAGGACGACATACATGAGCTGTCGGTAGAGGATCTGCTGCAAGGGCAGGGAGACGAGGTGCGTCATGCGCTCACGGTCGAGCCGGAAGGCGTAGGCCGCGCAGACCGCCTGGATCGCCAGGACGCCGAGCCACGCGATGATCGTCTTCTGGGTCGGGCCGAACACGAGGCCGTAGACGAGGAACACGTCGATCAGCGGGGCCAGCAGGGGAGCCACGACCATGAAGAGGGACACCAGGGGCAGGCCCACGCGGCCGAAGCGGCCCGAGGCGCCCTTGTCGACCAGGGCCCGGCGGTGCTTCCAGATGGCCTGCATGGTGCCGTACGACCAGCGGTAGCGCTGGGACCACAGCTGCTGGACCGTCTCGGGCGCCTCGGTCCAGGCACGGGCGTTCTCCGCGTAGACCACCCGCCAGCCGTCGCGGTGCAGGGCCATGGTGATGTCGGTGTCCTCGGCGAGCGTGTCGTCGCTCATGCCGCCGACCCGTTCCAGCGCGCTGCGGCGGAAGGCTCCGACCGCGCCGGGGATCGTCGGCATGCAGTGCAGGACGTCGTACATCCGGCGGTCGAGGTTGAAGCCCATCACGTATTCGATGTGCTGCCAGGCGCCGATGAGGGTGTCCTTGTTGCCGACCTTGGCGTTGCCCGCGACCGCGCCCACGCGCGGGTCGCCGAAGGGCTGCACCAGTTCGCGCACGGTGGACGGTTCGAAGACCGTGTCGCCGTCCATCATCACGATCAGGTCGTAGCGGGCGTTGGCCACACCGCGGTTGAGCGCGGCCGGCTTGCCCGCGTTGAGCTGGCGGACCACCCGGACGTTGGGCAAGCCCATGGCCTCGACGATCCGGGCCGTGCCGTCGGAGGAGCCGTCGTCGATGACGAGGACCTCGATGGGGTGGTCACTGGCGGCGAGGGAACGGACCGTGTTCTCGATGCACTTGGCCTCGTTGTACGCCGGGACCAGGACCGACACCGGTTCGGTGATCGGCGGCCCCCAGCTGAAGCCGCGGCGGCGCACCCGGCGTGCGTGCAGCCCGGAGAGCAGCAGCATCAGAACGAAGCGGCCGATGACGAGGGTGCCGACGATCGCGAGGCCGACCACCAGCCCGTCGGTGAGGTGCTCCGAGGCCTGCACCAGGAAGATCCACGCCTCGCCCTTCCACTGCTCGAGGCCGGTGACCCGGGAGTGCGCGCTCGGGGCGTCGAGGGCCTCGGTGAGGTTGTGGAACTCGTAGCCCTGCTCGCGCAGGTCGGGCAGCATGCGGTCCAGTGCCGCGACGGTCTGGTGACGGTCGCCGCCGGAGTCGTGCATCAGGACGATGGCGCCCTTGCCGCCCTTGGGCGTGGCCTTGCGGATGATCTCCTCGACGCCGGGCTTGCGCCAGTCCTCGCTGTCGGTGTTGTTGACGACGGTGATGTAGCCGCGGTCGCCGATGTACTCGGTCACCGGCCAGGACATGTTGTCCATGGCGCCGGCGAAGGAGGAGTACGGCGGCCGGAAGAGAGAGGTGCGGATGCCCGCCGCGCCCGAGATAGCGAGCTGGTTCTGGGACAGCTCCCAGTCGATGCGCTTCTTGGACTGGTAGGACAGGTCGGGGTGGTTGAAGGTGTGCAGACCGACCTCGTGGCCTTCGGCGACCATGCGCCGGACCAGGTCCGGGTGGCGCGAGGCCATGGTGCCGGTGACGAAGAAGACCGCGTGCGCGTCGTGCTTCCTCAGGACGTCCAGGACCTTCGGCGTCCAGACCGGGTCCGGGCCGTCGTCGAAGGTGAGGACCAGGCGGCGGTCGGGCAGGCGCAGGCTCTCCGTGCGGCCGCTGCGGGTGTCGATGACGGGCCCGCCTCGCATGATCTTCTCCGGCACCTGGTCGGTGGCGGCGGGCGGCCGGACCCGGTGGTCGGCGAGGATCTCGCTGTGCACGTAGCCGCGCAGCATGAGCATCGCCATCAGCGCGACGAGGACGAGCAGGGGCAGCAGCAGGCGCAGGGGCAGGCGGCGCCTGGAGCCGCCGCGGGCTCGGGGAGCGGGCCCGGAACGTCGGGTATGGGATGCCATGGGTGGTGGTACTCCGGGGTGGTGCGGGGACGAAGTGCTGCGGGGACGAGGTGGTGCGGGGACGTGGCCGGCGTGCTCCGCGGCGTCATCGGGCCCCTCCGCTCCAGCGGGACCGGGAGCTCGGGGCCTGAGGTCTGGGACGCCTGAGCGCCCTTCCCCCGGGTGTCACCTGGAGGGCGGACGCGGCGGGCGCCGCCCTCGCGACCGGATCTAGGCGGCGGGCGGCTGCGCGGCGGGCGGCTGGGCGACGGGCTGCGTCTCGGGCGGGCCTTCGGCGACCGTTTCGGTGCCGCCGCTGTCGTCGGCGCCCGTGGGCTCGGTCGGTTCTGGCGTGGGCTCGACCGTCGGCGTCGGGTCGGTCGCCGGCGTGGTCGGCGGGTCCGCCGGCTCGGTCGGGGTCGGTTCGGTTACGCCCTTCCCCGGGGCCGGTGTGGTCGGGGTCGCCGTCGGCGAGGGCCTGGCGGTCGTACCGGAACGGCCCGGGCTCGCGGAGGCCGCAGGTTCGAGGGCGGTGGAGCCCGGCGCAGGTGCCGTGGCCTCGTCGGTCGTCGGCGCGCTGCCCGGGGCGGTGGCGCCCGTGTCACCGGCCGGTGCCGACTCCGTGGGCTGCGACGGGGTGTCGACCTGCCCGGCCGGCTGGCCCTCCTGCTGGCCCGGCACGGGCAGCCAGGGCGCGTTGGAGTTGCCCGACAGCAGCGTGGCGACGATGACGACGGCGTAGACCCCGCAGGCCAGGGCGATGGCTATGCCGATCCGGCGGAGGCGACGGCTGCGGCGACCGGACTCGTCCACGAAGACGGGCCGGTCGGCGGTGCTCGCGCCGGTGTCTTCCTCGACCTGCCGCACGAACCCGTCCCCGAGCTGAACGGCGTCGAGCTGGACGGTGACCTCGTGCGGGTCGTGAGTGTGCGCGGCGAGGGTCCCGGCCCGGACGTGCCCGACCGGGTCGGCGTCCTCCTGCCAGGGGTCGCGGACGGCCGGCAGGGTTCCGGAATCCGCGGCGAACGAGTCGGCCTCGCCCTCGCTCTGCCGGGGAATGCCGCGCAGTATCTCCGTCAGCTCCGTCCCGGCGGGCGGGCGGGTGCCCGTCACCTGGACGTCGCCGCCGGCGAAGACCTGCGTGCCTCTCCGGTCCCGGGCTCTGCCGTCCGCGAGGAGTTCACCGGTCGCCGTTGCGACCTCGGGCCATTCGGGTTGGGCGTCTTCTCGCCACGGTTTCACACGCACGCACTTCCCCCCACGGGATGGTTCAGGTGCGCGTACGACCTGAGCACTCGTCGTCCGGACCGGGTCCCCAACCCGTCCAGAGCGCCCCCCATTACCACACCGTGCTCAGGCGTCGAATGTAGCGCACGCGGAGGTTGTGTGCGGACCACGTGCGGAATCGTGTCAGCGGTGAGACACCATGAGGACATCATCGGTGGCCGGAACCCACCCCCCGGCGGGCCTCCGCAGCCACCCCTCCTCACGCGCGAGCAGCGCCGCCGCCCGTCGCAGCGCGTCGAGCGCGGGGTGCCTCAGGCCCTTGCGCCACACCAGCGACACGGGGGAGAGCGGCACGGGATCGACCAGAGGACGTGACACCGTCGTCGGCAGGGCCGGGAACCCCACGACGGCCAGGACCGGGTTGCGCGTACGGGCCATGACCCGCTGGAACTCCTCCTCCCCGACGGCCAGTGGTGCCGGTGGCGCGATCTCGATGCCCCGCCCCTCGAACAGCAGCCGCGCGAGGCCGGTCCACTCCGGCGTACGGGGATTGCCGGCGCCCGCGTAGACGGTCTCGCCGGCCAGCTCGGCGAGCGGCACCTCCGCCAGCGGGGCAAGCCGGTGGTCCTCGGGCAGTACGACAGCCATCGGCTCGTACCGCACGGGCTGGTGGTCGAGCCCGGCCCGCAGCGCCGGGTCCAGCCCGGCGAACCGTCCGAACGACGCGTCCAGCCGGCCCGCGAGCAACTCCCCGGCGGCCCCGGTCAGGCCGCTCTCGTAGCGGGCCATCAGCTCATGCCCGGGGACGAGTTCACGCGCCCGGTGCAGCACGCGGCGCGGTGTGACCAGGCCCGGGGAATTGAGGTCCACCAGCAGGGGCCGGGCCTGGTCGAAGGCGGCGAGCAGTTCCTCCTGCGCCTGGAGCACGCGACGGGCGTACGGCAGCAGCCGCTCTCCGTCGGGCGTGAGCGTCACCTGCCGGGTGGTTCGCACGAACAACTCGGCACCCAGCTCCCGCTCCAGCCGCCGCACGTCCCGGCTGAGTGCCTGCTGGGCTGTGTGGAGACGTACCGCGGCACGGGTGAAGTGCAGCTCCTCGGCGACGGTGACGAAGACACGCAGGAGTCGGAGGTCGAGGTGGCCGGGCATGCCGTGAACCTACAGCGGCGGGCTTCCCGCCCACTCCCCGGCGACCTCTCAGCCCCGGCGGCCTCCTCAGGCTCCGGCCATCCGCTCAGGCCCTTCGCCCTCACCCACACGCTCACCCGGAACCGCACCATTACCCGCACCGGTCACTTCGCACCCCGGAACATCCCCACCGGAATCCCTCGACGGAACCTGCCCGAGGCGATGCCGAGGCACAGTACGCATGGGCGGACGGGTCAGCGTGATCTGGCGGACGACCTGCTGGAAGCACGCCAGCGCCGCCAGCCCGGGCAGGGCCGCAGCCGCGGTACCGAGGACGGTCCTCGGCGCCTGGGCGACACACAGCAGCACGGCGACGCACGAGAAGACCAACACCACACACCAGGAGTGCACGGCACGGCGCTGATGCAGCGCGGCCCGCAGGACGGACAGGGAGGCCACCAGCCAGGGCCCGTACACCAGCAGGGGCCACCAGGCGCCGAGGCCGCGCTCCGCGGGGGACACGCCGACCAGGCGCAGCGGGTAGTAGGCGACCATGCCGCTCAGGAGACTCACCGCGGAGGCGATGACGGCCGTCAGGGCGGCGACGAGGAAACTGGTGGCGCGGAGCACGCGCGGGACTCTGCGGGCCCGGACCTTGCGGTGGCGCCGGGGGACGTCCCGCACGGGCGGCAGTTCCTCGGTGATGTCCTGGAGCCGCCGCATGCGTTCACCCGGGGCCGGGTCCGCGGGAGCGGCCGGTGCCGCGTCACGGGAGGCGGGAATCCTCGGTTCCTGCTCCCCGAGCGCCTCCTCGAGGATGAACGCCAGTTCCTCCGCCGGGTCCCAGGTCGGGTCCGGTGGCGTCAGCGGAGTCACGTAATCCCTGGCCGGAGCCCGGTGCCGACCGGTGCCCTCGATTCCATTTTCGTACATGGCGCGGCCCGACTATTCCGCAAGCGCGAAAGCGGGCCATTCCGTCGCACTGATCCAGCGCCGGGCGAGGTCCTTTTCCAGCACGCTCATGGCATCGATGAAAGCGCGCAGCACCGGCTCGGTCACCTGGAGCGCGACCGGGCAACCGCCCTTGGTGAGCGTGCCGTTGACGGTGGCCGACGAGTGCGCTGGAGCGGGAATGTAGGTGTAGGGGCCGAGCGTTACCGCCCAACCGTCTTTCCTGGTCGCCTCGGTCATGTACCGACTAACCGTCGGCCCACTTCGGCGGATGCGCGGCAAACGAGTGAAGGATTTCTCGGCTGAGCATCTTTTCAATGCGCCATTAAGGGCTCTCCATATCTCTATATGAAGAACAGGCAGCGAACATTTCCCGCCTGTCCTGCAACCCAGGTGCATGAGTCCGTACGGAACAGGTGTCGGACCGCACGGTCGCCTCCGGGCGACGGTGGACGCATGCCGCAACTCACCTCGTACCACCGGCCGTTCGGGCTGCCCGGTGACCGTGCGTTCACCTCCGGGAACCTGATCGCCCGGCTGCCGATGGGCATGTTCAGCGTCAGCGCGGTCGTCATGATCGCTGGGACGCGGGGCTCGTACGCCCTCGCCGGCGCCGTTACGGCGACCGGGCTCGCGGCGACCGCGGTGGTGGCGCCGTGGACCGCGCGGCTCGTCGACCGGCACGGGCAGGTCCGGGTGGCCCTGCCCGCCACGGTGATCGCCGTCCTCGGCTCGCTCGCGCTGCTGCTGTGCGTGCACCGCCTCCGACTGGACCCTGTTCGCCTCCTACGCCGCCACCGCAACGACCCCGAACACCGGCGGCATGTCCTGGGCCCGTTGGTCGTACCTACTGGCCGGCGACGCCAAGGCGCTGCACACCGCCAACTCCTTCGCGGGCCGGGGCCTCCCCCAGCACCGCTGTCGTACGCGCTGAGCGGCAAGCGCCCGATCTCCGCCGAGACCCGGCGAAGGGTCGAGGCGGCGGTCCGGGAGCTGGGCTACCGCCCGCAGTCGGGCGCGCCGGCGCACGGCGGGTCGAAGGTCCTGGCCGTGGCGGGCCCGCTGCGCACCGGCGTCCACGTACCGGCGACGACGCGTGTGACGCGGCCGGTGGTGACAGCGGCACTCGGGTACGACCACGACGTGGCCCTCCTCACCCATGAGGAGGGCCTGACCCACCTCAGGGAACCGGCGCCGGCGGACGCCTTGGTGCTCATGGACATCGGCCTCCACGACCCACGTCTCCCCCTGCTCCGCTCCCTGAACCGCCCTTCCGTCCCTGCTCGGCCTGCCCGCCGATCCGCACGGTTTGACCTGCGTGGACTTGGACTACAGGGCGGCAGGCGAGGCGTGCGTGCACCACCTGGCCCAGCTCGGCCACCGAACGGTGCCCCTGGTCGGCTCGCCACCGGAGGTCTACCTCCGCAGGACCGCCTCGGCCCACCGCCTGGTCGCGGGCTTCACGGCCGCGGCCGACCACCACGGGCTGGCTTCGTCGGTGCACCCCGCCGTGCCGGCCCCGGCCGAGGCCCACCACATCGCGGACCGGCTGCTGCGCGAACACCCCGCCCTGACGGTCGTGGTCGTCCACAACGCCCTCCCTGCTGGAACCCCTGGTCACGGCCTTCCAGCAGCTCGGCCTCCGCATCCCCGAGGACCTGTCGATCACGGCTGTCTGCCCCGACGAGCCTGCCACGATCACGTCGGTCCCCCTGCCGGCCGCAGAGCTGGGCACCCGAGCGGTGGAACTCCTGATGGAAAAAGTGCACGGCACATCCGTACCGGAGGCGACGCTGCTGCCGCCGCGGCTGACGGAGCGGGCGAGGACGGGCCACGCATGACAAAGGCCCCGCCGCTCGTAAGCGACGGGGCCTGTGCCCACATGGGATGAGTGGAGATGGCGGGAATCGAACCCGCGTCCAACGGTGTGGAATCAGGGCTTCTCCGTGTGCAGTCGGCTGTGCTTTTCTCGGCCCCGGAGATCACGCCGACAAGTCTCCGACGGGCCCAGTCACTGTGTGGTTTCCCTCTTCACCCCGTGACCGGGATCAAGGTTTAGTTCCCTAAATGATGCCAGGATCCGGGTCGGGAACACCCCCGGGCTGACACTCCCTTAAGTAGGGGAGCCGCTGCTCGCTACCTGAAGATCAGGCAGCGAGGGCGAGCTCGCCCTGGGAGATGGATCGCTTGGAATTGGCGATTATTTTTTTCGGCCTGTGGTTTACGAGATCATGGCCGCTTCCTCGACACGCTTCCCCTGCTTCGACAGCCGCTGTCGAAACCGATCATCCCCATGTTGTTTTTTCAATCGTCGCCCCCGCCGTGAGGGGCTCACACCGCCTGGGCGGTGCAGATGCCATCGTACGGGATCAACCTCCGCCGATGCCACCGTATTCCCGGCGGTCACCCCGCCGTCGTACCGGGTTCAACACCTCCCTGCGCCGGAGCATTCCCGACCCCGGCGTGTGATACAGGTCACGCCCGCTGCTTCCGCCGTACCGCCGAGATCACCCGCTCGGCCTCACGCCGGTCCTGCTTCTCGCGGAGCGTCTGGCGCTTGTCGTACTCCTTCTTGCCCTTCGCCAGCGCGATCTCGACCTTGGCGCGGCCGTCCTTGAAGTACAGGGCGAGGGGCACGATCGTGTGACCCGTCTCCTGCGACTTCGACTCCAGCTTGTCGATCTCCTCGCGGTGCAGCAGCAGCTTCCGCTTGCGGCGGGCGCTGTGGTTGGTCCACGTGCCCTGGGTGTACTCCGGCACGTGGACGTTGTAGAGCCACGCCTCGTGCCCGTCCATCTGCACGAAGCCGTCGACCAGCGACGCCCGTCCCTGGCGCAGCGACTTCACCTCGGTGCCGGTGAGGACCAGACCGGCCTCGTAGGTGTCGATGATGAGGTAGTCGTGCCGCGCCTTCTTGTTCTGCGCGATCATCTTGCGCCCTTTTTCCTTAGCCATAGTGCCGCCCATTTTCGCACTACGGAGGGGGCCCGCGGGAAGTCGATTACGAGGGACCGGTCAGACCGCGCAGTACGGTCTCGGCCCGCTGGAGGGCCCCTTCGTCGCTCTCCAGGTCGGGCGTGATGCCCCGGCCGTCGACCGCGCGGCCTGAAGGAGTGCGGTAGTGCCCGACGGTCAGCTCCGCGACGGAGCCGTCGGGCAGTCGGCTCGGCATCTGGACCGAGCCCTTGCCGAAGGTCCGGGAACCCACGACGAGCGCCCGTCCGCGGTCCTGAACGGCGCCGGTGAGGAGTTCGGCCGCGCTCATCGTCCCGCCGTCGACGAGCGCGACCAGGGGTCTCGTCGTGTCGCCGCCGGGCTCGGCGTGCAGGGCGTGCTGCTCGCCGTCGACGTCGTACGTGGCGACCAGGCCGCCGTCGAGGAAGGCGGAGGCGGCGGTGACGGCCTCGGCGACCAGGCCGCCGGAGTTGCCGCGCAGGTCGAGGACGATCCCGGCGCCGGGCGGGGCCTGCCGAACGGCCTCGCGGACCTGGTCGCCGGAGCCCTTGGTGAAGGTGTCGACCCGGATGACGGTGACCGAGCCGGCGACCTTTCGAACGGCGACCGAGTCCGCGGACAGCCTGGCCCGGCGCAGGGTCTCGGTCCACGCGCGCGTGCCGCGCTCCAGGCCGAGACGGACGGTGGTGCCGGCGGGGGCGTCGGTGGTGTCCCCGCGCAGTAAGGAGACGACCTCGGTGACGGGCCGCCCGTCGGTCTTCTCGCCGTCGACGCTGCGCAGCAGGTCTCCGGGCCGGATCCCGGCGGTGGCCGCGGGCGAGCCGGCGCGCACCTTCGTCACCTCGATACGGCCGTCGCGTTCGCTGCGCGCCCACAGGCCGACGCCCGTGTACTGGCCGTCGAGGGATTCCTCGAACTCCTCGTACTCGCCCTGGGAGTAGACGGCGCCCCAGCGGTCCCCGCTGCGGCTGACGGCGCGCTTCGCGGCCTCCATCGGGGACTTGCCGTCGGCCATGGCCTCCTCGGCCGCCCTGGTGACGTCCGCGTGGCGCCCGGCCGGGACGGCCGAACGGGCCTCGTCCGGCGCGGGCTTCCGCTCGGCCTGCGGGAGGGAACCCGTGGCCGCGCCGGCGACGAGCACGCTCGCGAACATCAAGGTCAGGGCGGCCCCGCGGCGGATGCGACGGGGCTGACAGAACGGGTCACGACCTGACATGCCGGTGAGTCTAGGACAAGGGAAAGGGCCGTACGGCTTGTTGACCGCACGGCCCCTCTTGGTATGCGTCACACCTTCAAGTACTTGCGCAGCGCGAAGAACGCGGCCAACGCGGGCATCAGCAGGCTCGTGGCGAGGATGAGCGGCAGCTTTGTCAGGACGGCGTCCCAGCCGATGAAGTTGATCAGCGTCAGCTGGTCGGCCAGGGCCAGTCCGTGGTCGATGAGGAAGTACCGGGCGATGAGCAGGAAGGCGCACGCGAGCGTGCCGCCGATGAGCCCGGCGACCGCGGCCTCCATGATGAACGGCGCCTGGATGTAGAAGCCCGAGGCGCCGACCAGGCGCATGATGCCGGTCTCGCGCCGGCGGCTGAACGCCGAGACGCGCACGGTGTTGACGATCAGCATCAGCGCGACGACCAGCATCAGCGCCATCACCGCTCGCGCGGCCCAGTTCATGCCGTTCAGCAGCTTGAAGAGGTTGTCCAGGATGCCCTTCTGGTCCTGCACGGACTGCACGCCGTCCCGGCCGTTGAAGGCGGTGGCGATGACCTGGTACTTCTGCGGGTCCTTCAGCTTGATGCGGTACGACTCCTGCATCTGGTCCGGCGTGAGGGAGCTGGCCAGCGGGGAGTCGCCGAACTGCTCCTTGTAGTGCTTGTACGCCTGGTCCTGCGACTCGTAGGTGACCGTCTGGACGACGCCCATCTTGTCGAGGTCGGCCTTGATCTGCTTCTTCTGGTCATCCGTCACCGCGCCCTTGGCGCAGTTGGGGTCGGACTCGGCGTCGCTCTTATTGCAGAGGAAGATCGAGACGTTGACCTTGTCGTACCAGTAGCCCTTCATGGTGTTGACCTGGTCGCTCATCAGGAGCGACCCGCCGAACAGGGCGAGCGACAGGGCGACGGAGACGACGACGGCGAAGGTCATCGTCAGATTGCGGCGGAGACCGACGCCGATCTCCGACAGGACGAACTGGGCGCGCATGGCGAGGGGTTATGCCTTTCCGTGACTCTCGGGTGCGGTCTCAGTGCTGGTAGCCGTAGACACCGCGGGCCTGGTCGCGGACGAGGCGGCCCTTCTCGAGTTCGATGACGCGCTTGCGCATCTGGTCCACGATGTTCTGGTCGTGCGTGGCCATCACCACGGTCGTGCCCGTCCGGTTGATGCGGTCGAGCAGCTTCATGATGCCGACGGAGGTCTGCGGGTCGAGGTTGCCGGTGGGCTCGTCGGCGATGAGCAGCTTGGGCCGGTTGACGAAGGCCCGCGCGATGGCGACGCGCTGCTGCTCACCACCGGACAGCTCGCCGGGCATCCGGTCCTCCTTGCCGCCGAGCCCGACGAGGTCGAGCACCTGCGGCACGGACTTGCGGATCTCGCCGCGCGACTTGCCGATGACCTCCTGCGCGAAGGCGACGTTCTCGCCGACCGTCTTGTTCGGCAGCAGGCGGAAGTCCTGGAAGACCGTCCCCAGCTGGCGCCGCATCTGCGGCACCTTCCAGTTGGAGAGGCGCGCGAGGTCCTTGCCCAGAACGTGCACCTGACCGTGGCTGCACCGCTCCTCGCGGAGGATCAGCCGCAGGAAGGTGGACTTTCCGGAGCCGGAGGACCCCACGAGGAAGACGAACTCGCCCTTCTCGACCTCCAGGGAGACATCCCTGAGGGCGGGGCGGGTCTGCTTGGGGTAGACCTTGGAGACGTTGTCGAATCGGATCACGGATGCACCACGGGTAGCCGGGGGTAGATGAGCGTGACCATACGCGAACCGGGCAGGGCATCGCAGTCACCGGTCGCGGTTGCGCATCGGATATGCCGTTTTGTACGCCCCTGAGAGGCGCGGGGCCGTGTCGCTATGCGGCTCCGCCGCGTGGGCGCGCCCAGCCCCCGCAGACCCCGCCGCGCAACCATGCACGCCCACCCCTCCGGGAGCGACCCGCGCGGCCTCCGGAGGAACCTGGCACAGTGGAGAGGGAACGTTCGCACCACTGCGAGCGTTACACACAAGGAACCGGCGCAAGGAGGGCGAGCGCATGACGTACGACCGGCTGGTGTGCGCGAACTGCGCGGCGCCCGTGAGCGAGGGCCGGTGCCACGTGTGCCGTGCGAACCGCGAGCGGCTGCAGCAGGAGAACTTCCTCTCGGGTCTGAACCCGATGGCGCTGATCGCACTGCTGGCAGTGCTGATCGCCGCGGTGGCGCTGCTGGCGCACCAGACCGCCTGACGCCCGGCGGCGGCGTACTCAGCGGTCCGAAAGACACGGCCGAGGGCCCGGAGCGTTTCGCTCCGGGCCCTCGGCTTTGCGCTGTGCCTACCGTCCGTACGGACGCGGCTACCGTCAGGCGGCAGTCCCGCCGCGGCCGCCCATGAGGCGCGGCAGGACGCGGAAGCCGACACCGCCGGCGATCATCGTGGCGGCGCCGATCACCAGGAAGGTGGTCTGCGCGGCACCCGTCTCGGCGAGCTCCTGGCCGTTGCCCTGGGCCTGCGGCGCCGCCGGGGTGGCGTCCGAGCCGGTGTCGGTGAGGGACGAGGAGCCCTCCTCCTGCGGGGAGGTGCCACCGTCGGGGTCGGCGGCGTTGCCGCCACCGACACTGCCGCCGTTGGCGTTCCCGCCGCCGTTGCCGCCGCCGTTCCCGTTGCCGCCGCCGTTCCCGTTGCCCGGGTTGCTCGGCTGGCTGGTCGGGTCCTCGGTCGGCTCGGTGGGCTCGTCCGTGGGCTCGGTCGGCTCGTCGGTGGGCTCCTCGGTCGACGGCGGGTCGGTCGGGAGGTCCGTCGGCGGGTCGGTGGGGAGCTCGGTGGGCACCGGCGGCGTCGGAGTCGGGGTGGGCGACTCGTCGGCGCACAGGATGCCGAGCAGGCAGTCCTCGGACTCCGCGGCGGATGCGGCACCGGCGGCGGTCAGCGAGGCACCGGCCGCGATCACGGCGCCGGCCGCTATCCGCGCGACACGGATCCGCGTCTTCTTCGTCATGTGGTTGCTACCCCCAGTAGCTCATCGTCATTAGGCACCGCTCGGGGCTGTGCTCGACGGGGATAGCTGCGGTGAAGAGCCCCCCGGTTCACATGCGCCCCAGAGACACGCATGCCGCGCTTTACCCTTCCCATTTTTCAAAGACACGTCAAGGGCGTTTGCGGGCGCCATGTCCAAGTACGGGGGCAATGCCGGGAGTCTGACTCTGTGAGTGTGATGTAAAACCCAGACATGCGGGCACAGAAAAGGCAACTGCCGCCCTGATGTCGGCAGTTGCCTTGTCGACAAACTTACTTCTCCTGCTGCTTGCGCCAGCGAATTCCGGCTTCGAGGAACCCTTGGATTTCACCGTTGAACACGGCCTCCGGGTTGCCGACCTCGAAGTCGGTGCGCAGATCCTTGACCATCTGGTACGGGTGCAGCACGTACGACCGCATCTGATTGCCCCAGGAGTTGCCGCCGTCGCCCTTGAGGGCGTCCATCTTGGCCTGCTCCTCCTGGCGGCGCCGCTCCAGCAGCTTGGCCTGGAGCACGTTCATGGCCGTCGCCCGGTTCTGGATCTGCGAGCGCTCGTTCTGGCAGGAGACGACGATGCCGGTGGGGATGTGGGTGATGCGCACCGCGGAGTCCGTGGTGTTCACGCCCTGACCACCGGGGCCCGAGGACCGGTAGACGTCGACCCGCAGCTCGCTCTCGTCGATGTCGACGTGGTCAGACTTCTCGACCACGGGCAGGACCTCCACGCCCGCGAACGAGGTCTGCCGCCGGCCCTGGTTGTCGAAGGGCGAGATGCGCACCAGCCGGTGCGTGCCCTGCTCGACGGAGAGCGTGCCGTACGCGTAGGGCGCCTGGACGGCGAAGGTGGTCGACTTGATGCCGGCCTCCTCCGCGTACGACGTCTCGTAGATCTCGGTCTTGTAGCCGCGCTGCTCGGCCCACCGCAGATACATGCGCTGGAGCTTCTCGGCGAAGTCGGCGGCGTCGACGCCCCCGGCCTCGGCGCGGATGTTCACCAGGGCCTCACGGGCGTCGTACTCGCCGGAGAGGAGCGTGCGGACCTCCATCGCGTCCAGCGCCTTCTTCACGGCGAGGAGCTCGGACTCGGCCTCGGCGCGGGTGTCCGGGTCGTCCTCCTCCTCGGCCATCTCGAAGAGGATCGCGAGGTCGTCGATACGACCGCGCAGGGCCTCCGCCTTGCGCACCTCGGCCTGGAGATGGGACAGCTTGCTGGTGATCTTCTGCGCCTCTTCGGGGTTGTCCCACAGGGACGGCGCGGCCGCCTGCTCCTCGAGCACGGCGATGTCTGCCCTCAGCCTGTCGAGGTCCAGAACGGCCTCGATCGACTCCATGGTCGAGGAGAGGGACTTGAGCTCTTCGGATACATCGACGACTGCCACGCCTCCAGCGTAACGGCTCCGCCCGGCGGCCAGCGCCGGGCCGTCGGAGCCGACGGGTCAAGGGGAGGGGCTCCGAGGTCTCGGCGTCCTACGGCGCCCAGCGCCAGTCGCCCGCCGGGTACGCGCCCCCGGCGGCGACGGCCAGGGCCAGGCTCCGACCACTGCCACCGTCGCCTTTCCACCGTCCTGCGGGAGGGGGTCACGGGGAACAGGGCCAAACTCCTCCCACCCCCGCGCCACCCCGGCGGCGACGACCAGACCCCGGCTCCGACCACCGCCACCCTCGCCCTTCCACCGTCCTGCGGGAGGGGGTCACGGGGAACAGGGCCAAACTCCTCCCACCCCCGCGCCACCCCGGCGGCGACGACCAGACCCCGGCTCCGACCACTGTCACCGTCGCCCTTCAGCTCTTCTCCGGGGCGGGTCAGGGGGACTGCGGTGCCGAGTTCTTCGTGTCCTGGGGCGGTGTGCTCGCGTCGTCGCCCGATGAGGACAGCCACGCCCCGACGCCGATCGCCGCCCCCAGGGCGACCGCGGCCGCGGCCAGGGCCACGCGGCGGCGCCGGGCGATCGCGCGGTTGCGGGCCGAGCCCGGCCGGGGCGTGCCCGACGCGCGCGGAGCCCGGGCCGTGCCGTGCGCGCCCCCGGCCAGTTCGTCGGGTGCGGGTACGCGCATCGAGGTGTGCGTGTCCCGGTTGGAGTCGGCCGGTTTCGCGCCCGGCACCAGGGGGACCGCGCCCCGCCTCCGGACCCGCTCCCCGGCCGGTGCCGGTCCGGCGGGCTGCTCTTCCCGGTCCGCCTCCTCGGCGGACTCCGTGTCCGGCTCGTCCACCTCCAGCGGCGGCATGCCCGCCAGCATCGGCAGCAGCTCCCGCAGCCGGGCCCCGAGTTCCGAGGCCCGCAGGCGCGAGGCCGGAGCCTTGGCCAGGCACTGCACGAGCAGCTGCCACAGCTCGTCCGGGATGCCGGGCAGCGGGACGACCGTCTCCGTGACGTGCCGGCGCAGGACCGCGCCCGGGTGGCCGCCGCCGAACGGGGTGAAGCCGGCCAGCAGCTCGTAGAGAACCGTGGCAAGCGCGTAGATGTCGACGGAGGCGCGGGGCGGCAGGCCCTCGACGATCTCCGGGGCGAGGTAGTCCGGCGTGCCGATGATCTTCGTGGCCTTGGTGCGGCGCGGGGTGTCGATGAGCTTCGCGACGCCGAAGTCGGTCAGCAGCGCGCGGTGGGAGCCGCCAGGGCCGAGCGGGCCCTGCATGTCCAGGAGTACGTTCTCGGGCTTCACGTCCCGGTGCACGACACCCGCGGCGTGCGCGGCCGCCAGCCCGTCGGCGATGTCGGCCGAGATCGCGACGGCCGCCTCCGGCGCGAGGCGCCGGTCCCGCTCCAGCCGGGTCCGCAGGTCGGTGCCCCGGACGAGGTCCATGACCAGCGCCAGGTCGTTGCCGTCCACGACCAGGTCGCGCACCGACACCACGTGCGGGTGCTCCAGGCCGAGCAGCGCCGTCCGCTCCTGCACGAAGCGTCCGACGAGCTCCTGGTCGGAGGCGAGGTCCTCGCGCAGCAGCTTGATGGCGACGGGGCCCTCGGGACCCTCACCCAGCCACACCGTGCCGGCGCTGCCCCGCCCCAGGATCTGGTGGGCGGTGTACCGGCTGCCGATCTTCCGTGCCAAGGCTGCTCCTACCGACGCGTGTTGTCGTTAAAACTACGCGCCCGGAGAGCCAACCTTCACTGCGGAGGCAGAAATCACCCGCCAGGTGTCGACAAATCACCAACCCCGCAGGGCGGTTCCGGTCAGTTCGTGCCCGAACTGCTCCCGCCCAGCTTCTCGAACCAGCCGGTCACGGTGTTGAACCAGTCGGTGAGCTGGTCCCAGTAGCCCTTGCCGGTGCCGATCCACTCCTGGAGCGGGCTCAGTTCCCAGATGAGCCAGCCGGCGACGAACAGGATGACGATCGTGAAGAGACAGCCCTTCAGGCAGCCGAGCCCGGGGATCCGCATCCGGTTGGCGCTGCGCTGCCGCGGCTGCCGGGGCTCGCGCTGGGGCCGCTGCGGCTGCTGGGGCTGGGGCGGCGGCGCAGGAGGGGCATAACGCTGCGGCGGCTGGGGCCGCTGCGGCTGCGGGGCGTACTGCTGGGGCTGCTGCTGCGGATGGCCGTAGCCGGGCCCGGGCTGGGGCTGCCTGCCGCGCTGCGGCGGCTGCTGGGGCCGGGCGACCTGCCGCTGGGGGCGGCGGCGCAGCGGGTCCTCGTTCGGGTCGAGGTACTGGACCTGCGTCTGCTCGTTGCGGTCGCGGGCCGCTCGCAGCTGGTTCTGCCACGGGTGCGGGTCCTCGGGCCCGCCCTGCTGGCCCTGCTGACCGGGGTGGCCGGGGTGGCCGGGCGAGCCCGGCGGGACCGGCGGCATGACGGCGGTCGGGTCGGCCGCGCCCCGGTTCGGGAGGACGGCCGTCGGGTCGGCGGCGCCGGCCGGGCCGCCGGTGTGCGGCATGACGCTGGTCGCGCCGTTCGGGTCGTACGAGCCCGCGCCCTGCGGGAGGACCTGGGTGGGGTCGGCCGCGCCTGACATGTCCTGCACGGGCGCGGGCGCCGGGTCGGGCACCAGGAGCGCGCCGACACCCTCGGCGGCGGCGATCTGCGCGGAGTTCGCGTGCACCCCGATGCCCTCGGCGACGACGCGCAGACCGCGGGCGAGGTTCTCGGCGCTGGGCCGCTCGTCCGGGTTCTTGCGCAGACAGCGCTCGATGATCGTCCACAGCGGGTCGGGAACCGTGGACGGGCGGCGCGGCTCGGCGCTCAGGTGCTGGTGCAGCACCTCCAGGGCGGAGCCGCCGGAGAACGGCGGGCGGCCGGTGACCAGCTCGTACAGCAGGATGCCGGCGCCGTAGATGTCGACGGCGGAGGTCTGCGGGCGGCCCTCGGCGGACTCGGGCGCGACGTAGGCGGGCGTCCCGACGAACTCCTGGGTGCGGGTCAGGCCCGGGGAGTCGGCCAGGCGGGCGATGCCGAAGTCGGTGAGCAGCGGGTGCATCTGCCCGTCGTGCTGCTGGAGCAGGACGTTCGCCGGCTTCAGGTCGCGATGGACCACGCCGTCGGCGTGGCTGGCGGCGAGCGCGTCGGCGATCTGGGCGGTGAGCAGGGCCGCGGCGACGGGGCTGAAGGGCCCGTTCTCACGTAGGTAGCGGTGCAGGTCGGGGCCCTCGACGAGGTCCATGACCAGCGCCAGCAGCTCACCCTCGACGACCAGGTCACGGACCCGGACGATGTTCGGGTGGGTCAGCCGGAGCAGGACGGAGCGCTCCCGGAGGAACCGCATGACGATGTCCGCGTCGCTGGCCAGCTCCTCCTTGAGGACCTTGATGGCGACCGTCTCGCCGGGCTGTCCCGGCACGGCCGCCTCGGCGCCCGCGGTCTCACGCTGGCGGGCTCGCCAGACGGTGCCCGTGGCGCCGCGTCCGAGCGGCTCCTCGAGCAGGTACTTGCTGCCTACCGGCCGCACGTCATGCGCTCCCTGGTGCTTGCCTTGCCTGCTGGCCTGTCCGACCCACTGTAGTGCCGTGCCGCCGGGGACCGGGGGGTCGTCTTTCTGTGGGTCTTACGTATCCGTTCTCGCACGCGTTCGAATCTCGCACGCGTTCGAAGGAAAGACGCTCACCTCGGTCTCATGGTTGCCGAGAGTGAGCGTGACCGATCTCAAGTGATCGCGAGTGGGTCATCTCTCAGGCACTTTTGCGGGCAGAGCCGACCAATCAAGATCACTTGTTCCGGAGCAAGGGGCGCGCTGTCAGTGGCAGGTGCGAGGATGCGTGTCAGTACTGGCCGACGTGCTGGGGCGGGGTGGGGGACTCCGCGCCCGGGCAGAAGGGACCGCTGACGGCGATGCAGATCCGGCTGACCGTCGTAGACCCGCTGGGCCTGGCGGCTCCGGCCCGGGACCGCGCCGCGCGCTGCGACGTGCTGGTCACCGCGCCCGCCGGGACGGCGCTCGCGGCGGTGTCCTCGGCGCTCGCCCAGGTGGTCCACGGCGGTGACGGCTCGGGCTCCCCGGTGCTGTACGCCGGGGAGCAGCGGCTCGACGCCCAGCGCTGCACGCTCGGCGAGCCCCCGCTGACCGACGGTGCCGTGCTGTCCGTGGGCGCGCCGGGCGAGCCGGAGCCGCATCCCGAGCTGGACGACGCACCGGCCCAGCTCCAGGTGGTCGCCGGGCCCGACGCCGGCGGCGTCCACCTCCTGCACGGCGGCGAGATCCGCATCGGCCGCTCCGCCGACGCCGACGTACCGCTCGACGACCCGGACGTCTCCCGGCTGCACTGCGCGGTGACGGTGAGCGCCGACGGCCGCGTCTCGGTCGCCGACCTCGACTCCACGAACGGCACGACGCTGGACGGCGCGCCGGTGGGCGGCCGGGCGGTCCGTTTCGCGCCGGGGGCGCTGCTGCGGATCGGCGAATCGGCGCTGCGGCTGGCTCCCGCCGGGGGGCCGGGTGGCCGGGTGGACACGACGCCGGACGGGGAGGGGCACGTGCGCGTACCCGGGCCTGTCGGCGCCTCGGGGGCGGATTCGCACGCATCGGACCCGATACCTGCCGGGACTGCCGGTGCTCATGGGCCTGCCGGGCCTTCTGCCCCTTCCAGTGCTTCCGGTCCCGCCGTTCCTTCCGGGCCGACTCATCGCGCTCACGGCTCGGCGGCCTGGGACGCGCCGGGCACCGCGGGGCACGGCTCCGGGGAATCGGCGGTGGTGCCGGGGCAGGGTGGGGCGCCTCGCGCCGAGAGCAGGGGTGCGGGAGCGGCCGCGGAGGCTTCGCAGCCGACTGCCGGGGGCGGGCCGGCGGCCGCGCAGGGCGGATTCCGGGCCGCCGCCGGTGAGCAGGGGGCGGGCATCGACCGCGGCCAGGAGGACTCGGGGTCCGTCGCCCGGGCTCCCCGGCAGCGCGGCGCCGCCGGGGACTCGTCGGCAGAGGCCTCCCCCGACGGCGTCACCAGCACTCCACGGCAGCGCGGTGCGACGCAGGGCGGGCTCAGTGCCGGGGACACGCACGCGGGGCGCTCCGGGGCCGGGGCGTTCGGTGACGTGCGTGCGGACGATTCCGGCCAGGGCGCCGGAACGGCGGGCGGCGTCGTCCCTCATGCCCGGGCCGCGGGCCAGGCGGCCCCCCGCCCGACGGCTCCCGTCGGCACCGGTCCGGTCGGGAGTGGCCGCCCTGGCGACGGCGGCGGCCCGCTCTCCCCGGCAGACGCCACGGACGAGCGGTCCGGTCGCGGGCGCAAGGGCACTCCCCTCCGGGGCACCGATGTTCCGCCGGGGACGCGCAGGCGGGGCGGGCTCGGGGCGTGGGCGCGGCGGTTGGCCGGAGGACGTGGCGAGCAGGGGCCGGCCGCGCACGGGACGTACGAGGACGAGCCGGCCGAAGTGGCGGTGGAGCGCTCCGCCGCCGGACCGGCGATGCCGGAGACGTGGCCGGATCCGGCCATGCTGCTGCTGACGGCGCTGGGGCCGGGGCCCCGGCTGTGGGAGCGCGGCCCGGGCCACCCGGAGGCGCTCGCGGTGCGCCTCGGCACCGCCGACCGGGCGGCGCCGGACGGCTCGGGCCTGCTGCCCGCCGTGCCGGTGACCTCCGGGCTGCGCGAGGTCGGCGCACTGGGGCTGGCCGGGCCCCGGGCGCGGCTCGCCGGGCTGGCCCGTGCCGTGCTGGCGCAGCTCACCGCGCTGCACTCCCCCGACACCCTGGAGATCGTCCTGATCGCCGCGGACCGCTCCCGCCCCCTGGAGGAGCGCACCGCCGAGTGGGGCTGGCTGGGCTGGCTGCCGCATGTCCGCCCGGGGCACGGGCAGGACTGCCGCCTGCTGCTCGCGTACGACCGGGAACAGGCCGCCGCCCGCACGGACGAGCTCCTCCGCCGCCTGGAGGACCATCTGGCGGACGCGGGAGGGGGCACCGCAGGGGCCGCCGGGCTGCTGGACAACGTGCGGTTCTCCAGAGCCCAGGCGACCGACGGCCCGAGCGGCAGCGCGCCGGGCCCCGGTGCCCAGGACGGCAGCAGCCCGGCGACCGGCACCGCCGCCGGTCCCGTGCCCCGCCGCCCCTCCTGGGCCCGGGACGACACCCCCGCCCTCGCCCCCGCCCCCGACTTCCCCGGCCCCTACACCGTCGTCGTCGTGGACGGCGACCCCGGCGGAGCCGACCTGCGCGAGGCCGTGGCACGGCTGGCGCTGGAAGGCCCCCGGGCCGGGATCCACGTCGTCTGCCTGGCCGAGACGGCGGCCGCCTCCCCCGCCTCGCCCGTGACGGAGACCTACGAGGCGGCCTGCTCGGTGTCGCCGACGTTCCGGCAGTGCGGTGCGGTCGCGCTGCTCAGCGGGGACGTGGCGACGGCGCTGCGGCTGATGCGCGTGGCCCGGGTCGGCGGCGCCTCGGGACCGGCCGGGCCCGTGGGCCACGGCACCATCGCCACCGTCGACGCCGTCTCGCCCGCGTGGGCCGAGCGGTTCGCGCGGGCGCTGGCGCCGCTGCGTACGGACGGCGCGGCGGGTGAGGGGCAACCGCGCGTCTCCGCGCCCCTGCCCCAGGCGGCGCGGCTGCTGGACGAGCTGGGCCTGGCCCGGGCCACTCCGGCGTCGCTGATGGCGCGCTGGGCGGACGCGGCCGACGACACCGAGGCGCTGGGCGGGCGGGTGCGCGCGGTGCTGGGCGCCGGTCCGCGCGGCCCGGTCTGCGCGGACCTCGCGGCCCAGGGCCCGCATCTGCTGGTCGAGGGCCCGCCGGGCAGCGGCCGTACGGAGCTGCTGCGGGCGGTCGTCGCGGCCCTGGCCGCCGCCGAGCGGCCGGACCGGCTGGGCATCGTGCTGGTCGACGGCCGGGGCGGCCCCGGCGCGGGCGGCGGGTCCGGCGAGGGACTGCACGTGTGTACGGACGTCCCGCATGTCACCACGTACCTCACGGCCCACGACCCGGTCCGGATGCGCGAGTTCGCGCAGTCCCTGAGCGCCGAGCTGAAGCGCCGCGCCGAGCTGCTGGGGCGTTCCGACTTCGCCGAGTGGCACACCGGGCGCGAGCTGTCGGGCCGTATGGTCGCCCAGCGCACAGTGACGGCCCGGGGCGGCCCCCAGGCCGAGGCCGGTGCGGGGACGGCAGCCGGGGCCGGGGATCTCGACTCCCCGCCCAGTTCGACGATGCGGCTGCGGCCCCGAGCGGCCCGGCGGCAGACGGAGGCGGCGCCGCCGCTGCCCCGGCTCGTCGTGGTCGTGGACGACCTGGACGCGCTGGTCTCCCCCGCTCTCGGCTCGACCGGACGGCCCGCGGCCGGATCGGTGATGCGCGCGCTGGAGGCCGTGGCCCGGGAGGGCGAGCGGCTGGGCGTCCACCTGGTGGCGGCCACCGGCCCGTGCGCCCGTACGGCGGAGACGGAACCCGCGCGCCGGGCCACGCTCCGCGTCACCCTCGACGCCCCGGCACCGGGCCCTGACGAGCCTGCTCCGGGCCGTGGCAGCCTCGCCTGCGCGGACGGGCGGGTCACGCCTTTCCAGGGCGGGCGGGTCACCGGCCGTATCCCCCGGACGGCGACACTCCGGCCCACGGTCGTACCCCTGGAATGGCACCGCATGGGTGACCCTCCGGCCCGGCGCCCGGTGCGGGAACTCGGAAACGGCCCGACCGACCTGGCACTGTTGGCCAGCGCGCTGGAAAGGGCGGCGCGGGAGGTCGCGGCGGCACAGGTGCCGTCACTTCTGTAGCACTCGTCCGTGGCACTGGCTGGATGCCGACCCCGTTTGTTGATCAGGGACGAGTCCCTGGTCACGAGGGGGTCACGATCCCCCGCTGGACAGCCGACGCCATCTTGCCGCCCCCGCACACCCGGGCGTAGACCAGATCGCACGGGAGCGCGCTCGACGTTCGACGAGGGAACGAAGAACGGGGCAGTCATGCGCATGACGAGCACCATCCGGACACGCTGGTCGCCGCAACGGGACAAGGCGACCCCCCACCACCGCAGAGCCGCCAAGGCCGCGGCCGCCGTCGCCGCGGGAGCGCTCGCGCTCTCGCTCACCGCCTGCGGAGGCGACGGCGACGGAAGCGGTGGAACCGAGGGAAACACCGAGGAGACCGCCAACAACGTCACCCTTCCGAAGCTGGACGGGACGAGCCTGGAGATCGCCGCCGTGTGGAGCGGCGCCGAACAGGCCAACTTCAAGAAGGTCCTGGCGGAGTTCGAGAAGCGCACGGGCGCCAAGGTCACGTTCGTGCCCGCCCAGGACCCGATCATCAACTTCATCGGCTCGAAGGTGGCCGGCGGGCAGCCGCCGGACATCGTGATGCTGCCGCAGCCGGGCGCCATCAAGCAGGCCGTCGACCGGGGCTGGGCCAAGCCTCTCGGCGCCGAGGCGCTGAAGGAGCTCGGCGAGAACTACTCGCAGGGCTGGCAGGACATCGGCAAGGTGGGCGGCAAGCAGTACGGCGTCTACTACAAGGCCGCCAACAAGTCCCTGATCTGGTACAACAACCAGGTCTTCGAGAACGCCGGGGCGAGTGAGCCCGAGACCTGGCCGGATCTGCTGAAGACGGCACAGACGGTCTACGACTCCGGCGTCACCCCGTTCTCCGTCGGCGGCGCCGAGGGCTGGACGCTGACCGACTGGTTCGAGAACGTGTACCTCTCCCAGGCCGGGCCGGAGAAGTACGACCAGCTGGCCAAGCACGAGATCAAGTGGACGGACCCGTCCGTGAAGGACGCGCTGACCACGCTCGCGCAGGTCTGGGGCAAGGCGAACTACGTCGCGGGCGGGGCGAACGGGGCGTTGCAGACCGACTTCCCGGCCTCCGTCACGCAGGTCTTCACCGGCGGGGACCAGCCCAAGGCGGCCATGGTCGCGGCCGGCGACTTCGCGCAGGTCAACATCCCGACGACCATGAAGGTCGGCACGGACGCGAAGGTGTTCCCCTTCCCCGCGGTGGGTGACACGGGACCGGTGGTCTCGGGCGGCGACGCGGCCGTGATCCTCCAGGACTCGAAGGGGGCGCAGGCCCTGGCCACCTGGCTCGCCTCGCCGGACGCGGCGCAGATCCAGGCCAAGCTGGGCGGCTACCTCTCGCCGAACAAGAACGTGCCGAACTCCGCGTACCCGAACGCGGTGCAGCAGAGGATCGCCAAGGCGCTCATCGATGCCGGTGACGACTTCCGCTTCGACATGTCCGACCAGGCCCCGCAGGCCTTCGGCGGCACGCCCGGCAAGGGCGAGTGGAAGATCCTCCAGGACTTCCTGAAGAACCCGAAGGACATCGCGGGTACGCAACAGAAGCTGGAGACCGAAGCGGCCGCGGCCTACGGAGGCTGACGGCATGACGTCGGCCACGGCGGCAGGGGGCGTCAAGCCCCCTGCCGCTCCCAAGTCGCGCAAGAGTGTGACCGGCACCCGCAGGACCGTCGCGGCGCTGTTCCTGCTGCCCGCGCTCGTCCTGCTCGGCGCGCTCGTGGTGTACCCGATCGGGTACTCGGTGGTCCGCAGCTTCTACGACCAGTCCGGCGACGGGTTCGCCGGAATCGACAACTACAAGGCCCTCTTCACCGACGAGGGCATTCGCACCGCGCTGAAGAACAACATCATCTGGGTGGTGTTCGCGCCGACGGTCGCGACGGTGCTCGGCCTGATCTTCGCGGTGCTGACCGAACGGGTGCGCTGGGGCACGGCCTTCAAGCTGGTCGTCTTCATGCCGATGGCGATCTCGATGCTGGCGGCGGGCATCATCTTCCGCCTGGTCTACGACCAGGACCCGGACAAGGGCGTCGCGAACGCGGTGTGGGTGGGCGTGCACGACACGTTCGCCCAGGCGTCGGCGTTCCCGAAGGCCCACCCGGGCCGGGAGTCGCCGCTGGAGCCGGCGGGCGGGGGCGCCTTCATCACCAAGTCGCCCGTCCGCGCGGGCGAGACCGTCTCGCTGCCGCTGGTGGGTGTCGCGCCGGACCTGATGCCGGACGACGCGAAGAACGCCGTGGCGGCGAAGCCCGAGCCGGGCAAGATCACCGGTACGACCTGGCAGGACTTCACGCGGGGCAAGGGCGTGGGGACGCTCAACCGGGTCGACCCGTCCGAACTGGGCTATGCCGGCATGAGGATCGAGGCCGTGAAGGACGGCAGGGTCGTGGCGTCGGCGACGGCCGCCGACGACGGCACCTTCACGCTGCCGGCCTCGGCCGACGGGTCCCAACTCCGGCTCCCCGACAGCAACTTCAAGGAGCCGTACCGGGGCCTGGACTGGCTCGGACCGTCCCTGGTCACCCCGGCCATCATCGGCGCGTACATCTGGATGTGGGCGGGGTTCGCGATGGTGCTGATCGCGGCCGGGCTCGCGGGCGTGCCGCGCGAACTCCTGGAGGCCGCCCGGGTCGACGGCGCGACCGAGTGGCAGGTGTTCAGACGGGTCACGGTGCCGTTGCTGGCGCCGGTCCTCGCGGTCGTCACCGTCACCCTGATGATCAACGTGCTGAAGATCTTCGACCTGGTCTTCATCATCGCCCCCGGCTCCGCCCAGGACGACGCGAACGTCCTCGCCCTGGAGCTGTACCGCAAGGGCTTCTCCGAGGACCAGCCGGGCATCGCCAGCGCCATCTCGGTGTTCCTGCTGCTCCTCGTGATCCCGGTGATGTGGTTCAACGTGCGTCGGCTCAGGCGGGAGGTCAGGCGATGAAGGTGCGTCTGCCCTGCGTCGGCTGGGGGTCCGGGGGCCCGCGGCGGCAGCCGCTGATGTCCGCGTCCCCGGGAAGGCACAGTAACGTGCGTCGGCTCAGGCGGGAGGTGCGGCGATGAAGACGAAGCAGTCGCTGGGGTCCCGGCTGGCCGAGGGGGTCAGCGGTGGGCTGGTGCGGGTGTTCCTCATCGTCGTCGGCCTGTTCTGGCTGGTGCCGACGATCGGTCTGCTGCTGGCGAGCCTCCGTTCGCCGGAGGACATCGCGGCGAGCGGCTGGTGGAAGGTGTTCACCGAGCCGTCGCAGATCACGTTCGACAGCTACTCCAAGCTGCTGGAGAACGAGGACATCACCAGCAGCCTGCTCAACACGGTGTGGATCACGGTGCCGGCGACCCTGCTGGTCGTGATCATCGGCTCCCTGGCGGGCTACGCCTTCGCCTGGATGGAGTTCCCGGGGCGCGACTGGTGGTTCCTGGGCGTGGTCGGCCTGTTGGTCGTGCCCGTGCAGGTCGCGCTGATCCCGATCGCCGAACTCTTCGGAAAGCTCGGCATCTTCGGCTCGGTGACCGGCGTGGTGCTCTTCCACGTCGGATTCGGTCTGCCGTTCGCGGTGTTCCTGCTGCGGAACTTCTTCGCGGAGATCCCAAGAGAGCTGCTGGAGGCCGCGCGGCTGGACGGGGCGGGTGAACTGCGCCTGTTCTTCCGTGTCGTGATGCCGCTCGGTGCCCCGGCGATCGCCTCGCTCGGGATCTTCCAGTTCCTGTGGGTATGGAACGACATGCTGGTCGCGCTGATCTTCTCGGACTCCGGGAGCCAGCCGATCACGGTCGCACTCCAGACGCAGGTACGGCAGTTCGGCAACAACATCGACGTGCTGGCACCCGGCGCGTTCATCTCGATGGTGGTCCCGCTGGCCGTCTTCTTCGCCTTCCAGCGGCAGTTCGTATCCGGCGTGATGGCGGGAGCCGTCAAGTAGCGTTCAGTGCAAGGCAGTTGAAGGGGCGGGCCGGTCGCGGTCCGCCCCTTCCGCGTTCCCCCGGATGCCGTAGCCGCCGTAACCGACTCGCCCCACCGGCCGTTCCCGGGCCGAACGCCCGCGCCGACCGATGGATGGCCTCTTGCCCAGGTTCAGTGTCATTGTCCCCGCGTACCAGGTTCAGGCGTACCTGCACGAGTGCCTCGAATCGGTGCTCTCCCAGTCCTGTCCCGATCTGGAACTGATCGTCGTCGACGACTGCTCGCCGGACGCGTGCGGCGCGATCATCGACGAGTTCGCCGCCCGCGACGCGCGCGTCCACCCCGTCCATCTGCCCGAGAACGTCGGCCTGGGCCGCGCGAGAAACGCCGGCGTGGCGCACGCGAGCGGCGACTACCTGCTGTTCCTCGACAGCGACGACACCCTCACGCCCGACGCGCTGCGGTCGATCGCGGACCGGCTGAAGGAGACGGGCGATCCG
The DNA here is from genome assembly GCF_001270025.1 of Streptomyces azureus. Classification (NCBI taxonomy): domain Bacteria; kingdom Bacillati; phylum Actinomycetota; class Actinomycetes; order Kitasatosporales; family Streptomycetaceae; genus Streptomyces; species Streptomyces azureus. The sequence goes on from NZ_DF968357.1 coordinate 107,398, forward strand.
GACGTCCTGGTCTTCGACTACGCGCGCACCTACTGGACGGGGGAGGCGATCCGCAACCAGGCGGCCCTCCAGCTCACCGAGCAGGGCCCGGCCCCGTTCCGCCTGGAGGAGCGGCCCGGCCTGCTGAGACTGCTTATGGTCGCCTGGAACAAGGCCTACCGGCGGGAGTTCGTCGAGGAGAAGGGGTTCGTCTTCCCGCCCGGGTACTACGAGGACACGCCGTGGACGTACCCGGTGCTGATGACCGCGGAGTCGATCGCGACGCTGGACCGCGTCTGCGTGCACTACCGGCAGCGGCGGCAGGGCAGCATCCTGCGCACCACCAGCGAGCGGCACTTCGACGTCTTCGAGCAGTACGACCGGGTGTTCGCGTATCTGGAGGAGCGCCCCGACCTTGCCCGGTGGGGGCCGGTGTTGTTCCGCCGCATGGTCCATCACCTGGCGATCGTGTACTCCCGGCGGGACCGGCTGCCCCCCGGCTCGCGCGCGGACTTCATGCGCCGGGCCCGGGCCCACTACCGCCGCTACCGCACCCGGGGCGCTCCCCTCCCCCTGCGCGCCCGGGTGCAGCACGCCCTGATCCGCTTCGGCCTGCACCGCACGTACCGCACGCTCCAGCTGGCGTCGGCCCTGCACCGCGGCGTCGCGCGGATCACCGGTAAACTGCTGCGCGTCCTGCGGTCCGCCGCGCTCAGGCTCCACTACCGCGTCCAGCGCTGTCTCCCGTTGCGCGCCGACCGGGCCGTCTTCGCCGCCTACGACGGCCGCGGCCACAGCTGCAACCCGGGCGCGCTGGAGTCCGCGTTCCGCGATCTCGCGCCGCACATCCGCACGGCGTGGATCGCCCGTCCCGAGCACCACCACACGATCCCGCCGGGCCCGCGCCGCCTCGTCCCCGGCACGGCCGCCTACTGGACGGCACTGGCCCGCTCCGCCTACCTCGTCAGCAACACCGAATTCGACCACCGTCTGGTCAAGCGCCGGGGCCAGACCCTGATCCAGACCGGGCAGGGCACCCCGCTGGGGCACATCGGCCTCGACCTCCAGGAGCGCCCGGCGGCGGCCCGGGGCAGGGACTTCGCCCGCATGCTCAAGGGCGTCGACCAGTGGGACTACGTGCTGTCCGCCAACCGCCACACCACCCTCACCCAAGAGCGCGTCCACCCCGGCCGCTACACCACACTGGAGTACGGCTACCCCCGCAACGACGTGTTCCGCACGGCGACCGAAGCGGACGTGGCCCGGCTGCGCGCCTCGCTCGGCATCCCGGAGGGCACGGTGGCGATCCTCTACGCGCCGACCCACCGCGACTACCGACGCTCCCAGCGCCACGCCCTCGACCTCCAGCGGATCGTGCGCCGCCTGGGCCCGCGCTTCCTGGTGCTGGCCCGCGCCCACCACGCCTACGACGCCCCGCTGAGCAGCACCTTTGGCCGGGTCGTCGACGTCAGCGACCACCCGAGCGTGGAGTCCCTGTGCCTGGCCTCGGACGCCCTGGTCACGGACTACTCGTCCCTGATGTTCGACTACGCCAACCTGGACCGGCCGATCGTGATCCACGCCGACGACTGGGAGGCGTACGAGGCGGCCCGCGGCACCTACTTCGACCTGCGCTCCTTTCCGCCGGGCGCGGTCGCGCGCGGCGAGGACGAGCTGATCGACATCTTCGCCACCGGCCACTGGCGCGGCTCCCGGTCGGCCCAGCTGCGCTCGGCGTTCCGGGAGCGGTTCTGCACGTACGACGACGGCCGGGCCGCCGAGCGGGTCGTCCGTCGGGTCGTCCTCGGGGAGCCGGAGCTGCCGCCGGTCGTGCCGCTCGACGAGCGCCGGCCGGTGCCGTCGGCGGTGGCCTCGCTGACGCGCGAGCCGCTCACCACGGTGCCGCAGCCTGCCGTCGTCGTCGACAGCCTCTGAACCCGGTGCTCACGTGGGAGTCCGTATGCCCTCCAGCCCGTCGCGGCCGACCCCGAGCCGGCCGCCCTCCTGGCGCCCGTCCGGGAGGCCGGGACGCCGTAGTCGCGTCGCCTGACGCGGCCCTCTTTTCCGTAGAGCCTCGACCCTCGACAGAAAGAGCAGAATGCCCCGCTTCAGCATCGTCGTCCCGTCCCATGGGGTCGCGGGCCGGCTGTCCCAGGCGCTGGATTCGATCCTCGCCCAGTCGTTCGGCGACTTCGAGCTGATCCCGGTGTGTGACGCGCCCGACTCACCCGCGGCGGACGTCGTCACCGGGTACGCCGAGCGGGACTCCCGGGTGACGCCGGTGCACTCGCCGCCGTCGGCCGGTCTGGCCGGGGCGCGCAACACCGGGCTGCGGGCGGCGGTCGGAGGCCACGTGCTGTTCCTCGACGGCGACGACGTCCTGGTCCCGGGGGCGCTGGCGGCGCTGGACGCCCGGCTGGGCGCGGTCGGCGACGTCGACGTCCTGTACTTCGAGCACGAGCGCACCCCCTGGTGGGAGGGCGAGCCGGCCAACCCGGCCGCGCCCCTGCTGGCCGGGACGCCGGACGGGGCCTTCTCCCCCGACCGGGCCCCGCGGCTGACGGGCGTGGCGCTGCCGGCGTGGAGCGCGGCCTACCGCCGGGGCTTCCTCACCGAGCAGGGCCTCGCCTTCCCCGGGAACCACTTCACCGACACCGGGTTCGGCGGTCTGGTCGCCCTGCGGGCGGAGCGGGTGGCGGCCCTGCGCGCGGTCGTCGTCCGGCATCTGCTGCGCCGGCAGGGCAACCGTCTCAACCTGCCCGGGGAACACCACGCCGAGCTGCTCGACCAGACCGAGCTGGTGCTGACGCGGGCCAAGGAGCAGGGGCTGGCGGAGGACCGGCTGAGGCCGCTGTTCGAGCAGCTCTTCGCCGCCGTACTGAGGACGGCCGCCCACCCCCGGCGGCTGCCGGCCGGGCGGCGCGCCTTCTTCCACCGGGCGAGCGCGCTCTACCGGCAGCACCGCCCCGCGGGCTACCAGCCGCCCGGCGGCAGCCTCGGTGTCCAGCACCGGCTGCTGGCGGCCGGGTCGTACGCGGCGTTCCGCACCTTGCGCGCCGCCAACCAGAGGGCCACGCGAGCCGTCGCGCTGCTCCCGCGCCCCCGGGGGCTGCGCACCCGCCTGCGCTACGCGGCGGGCCTGCGCCTCCCCCTCGACGAGAACCTCGCCGTGTACTGCGCGTACTGGGGCCGCGGCTACGCCTGCAACCCGGCCGCGATCCACGCCAAGGCCCGCGAACTCGCCCCGCACATCCGCTCGGTGTTCCTGGTGGAGCCCGACGCGGTGGACAGCGTGCCGAAGGACGTGGAGCACGCGGTGATCGGCAGCCGGAAGTACTGGCAGGTGCTCGCCCGCGCCAAGTACCTCGTCAACAACGCCAACTTCGCGGGCGCCGTCGTCAAACGCCCCGGCAGCGTGCACCTCCAGACCCAGCACGGCACGCCGCTGAAGAAGATGGGCGCCGACCAGGCGACGTACCCCGTGGTGGCCGCGGCGACCGGGAGCTTCACCAGGCTGCTGGCTCGGGTCGACCGCTGGGACTACAACCTCACCTCCAACCGCCACTCCACCGAGATGTGGGAGAAGGCGTTCCCCGGCGCGCACGAGACCCTCGAGTACGGCTATCCGCGCAACGACGTCTACTACACGGCGTCCGCCGAGGACGTCACCCGCGCCCGCAAGGAGCTGGGCGTTCCCGACGGCAAGAAGGCCCTGCTCTACGCGCCCACGCACCGCGACTACGCCACCGGCTTCGCGCCGGGCCTGGACCTGGCGGAGTTCTGCGAGGCGATCGGCGACGACTACGTCGTGCTGCTGCGCGCCCACTACTTCTACGACCAGGGGGCGAGCCGGGGCGGCGGCCGGATCATCGACGTCACCGGGCACCGCTCCTCGGAGGACGTGTGCCTGGCCGCCGACGCGCTGATCACCGACTACTCGTCGATCATGTTCGACTACGCCAACCTGGACCGGCCGATCGTCGTGTACGCCGACGACTGGGACGTCTACCGGGAGGTCCGGGGCGTCTACTTCGACCTGATGGCGTCCCCGCCCGGCCGGGTCGCCCGCACGCCCGAGGAACTGGCGGCCGTATTCCGCGACGGCGAATGGGCGGACGAGTCCGCCACGGCCCTGCGCGCCGCGTTCCGGGAGCGCTTCTGCCAGTTCGACGACGGGCGGGCCGCCGAGCGCGTCGTACGCCGGGTGCTGCTGGGGGAGCCGCCCGAGTCGGTCCCGCCCGTGATCCCGCTCGCGGAGCGCGTCCCGGCCCCCGCCGCCGCCACCCTCGTAAGGAGCTGACCGAAGAAGTGCCCCGCTTCAGCATCATCGTCCCCGTCTACAAGGTGCAGGGCTTCCTGCGCGAGTGTCTCGACTCGGTGCTCGGCCAGTCGTACGGCGACTTCGAGGTGATCGCCGTGGACGACCGCTCGCCGGACGGCAGCGGTGCGATCCTCGACGAGTACGCGGCCCGCGACGCCCGGGTGCGGGCGCTGCACCTGCCCGAGAACGTCGGCCTCGGCCGGGCCCGCAACGCCGGTCTGGAGCAAGCGGCCGGCGACTACGTCCTGTTCCTCGACAGCGACGACCACTACACGCCGGGCCTGCTGGCGGCCGTCGCCGCGCGCCTCGAAGCGGCCGGCGAGCCGGACATCCTGGTCTTCGACCACGTGCGCGCCCACTGGTGGGGCCGGGGCGGGCGCAGCGAGGCGGCGGACCTGCTGGCCGCGGCGGGCACGGACACCTTCGGCATCCGGGAGAGCCCGCAGTACCTGAACCTGTTCCTGGTCGCCTGGAACAAGGCGTACCGCCGGTCCTTCTTCCAGGAGCACGGCCTTCGGTACACCCCGGGGCTGTACGAGGACGCGCCGGTCACCTACCGGTCGATGGTCCTGGCGGACCGGATCGCCTGCCTGGACCGGATCGGGGTGGAGTACCGGCAGCGCCGGCAGGGCGCGATCACCAAGACGCCGGGGCGCCGGCACTTCGACATCTTCCCGCAGTACGAGGGTCTGTTCGCGTTCCTGGAGCAGCGCCCCGACCTCGACTGGGCGCGGCCGCCGCTGCTGGAGCGGGCCTTGGACCACATGCTGTTCGTGCTGGCCCGGGAGGACCGGGTGCGGCCCGCGGACCGGGGTGACTTCTACCGCGAGATCCGCTCCTTCCACCGCCGTCACCTCCCTGAGGGCGGCTTCCCGGAGCCGGACGGCTGGCGCGGGGTCGAGATGCGGCTGCTGGCCTCGGCGCCCTACGCGTCGTACGCGGCGGTGCGGGGTCTGCGGGACCTGCGCGCGGCGGCCCTGGGCGGGCAGCGGCGGGTGACACGGAAAGCCTCGGACGTCGCCGTGCGCACCTGGTACCGGGCCCAGTCGAAGCGCCCCCTCGATCCGCATCTCGCCGTCTACTCGGCGACCCACCACCGGGGCGTGTCCGGCGACCCGGCCGCGATCCACGCCAAGGCGCGCGAGCTCGCCCCGCACATCCGGGGCGTGTGGGTGGTCCGGGAGGACGCGGTGGACGCGCTGCCACCCGGCATCGACCATGTGACGCCGGGCTCGCGGAGCTACCACGAGGTCATGGCGCGGGCCACGTACTGGGTGAACAACGTCAACTGGCCCGGCACCCTGGCCAAGCGGCCCGGCAGCGTCCACATCCACACCCACCAGGGCACACCGCTGAAGTACATGGGCGCCGACCTGCTGACCAAGCCGGGCGCCCGGCTCGGCTTCGACGTACCGCAGATGCTGCGCCGCGCCGACCGCTGGGACTACAGCCTGGTCGCCGGGCGGCACGCGGAGCGGACCTGGGAGCGGGCGTACCCGTGTCACTTCACCTCGTTGCGGACCGGCAGTCCGCGCAACGACGTGCTGGTCGGCGCCGGTCCGGAGCGGGGCCTGGCCGTGCGCGAGCGGCTCGGTGTCCCCGCCGGCCACACGGTCGTGCTGTACGCGCCGACCCGCCGTGACTACCGGCGGGGCGGGCACGTCGACCGGTTCGACCTGGCCCGGTTCGCCGCGGACCTCGGCCCCGGCCACACGCTCGTCGTCCGTCTGCACCCGTCGCTGGCCGGGGGTGTGGCGCGCGGCCTGGGCCTTGCCGACCTGCACCGGCGGGGTGTGGTGGTGGACGCGACGGACGAGCCGCACGTCGAGGACGTGCTGCTCGCCTCCGACGCACTGGTCACCGACTACTCCGCCCTGATGTTCGACTACGTCCTCCTCGACCGGCCGGTCGTGGTGCACGCCGACGACTGGGGCGCGTTCACGGCGAGCCGGGGCGCCTACTTCGACGTCACGGCCTACGCGCCGGGGCACGTGTCCCGCTCGTACCGGGAGCTGGCCTGGCTGTTCGCGTCCGGCACCTGGCAGGACGCGGAGTCGGCTCGGCTGCGGGCGGGCTTCAGACAGCGGTACTGCGAGTTCGAGGACGGGCAGGCCGCCGAGCGGGTCGTCCGCCTGCTGATGCTGGGCGAACCGGGCGGTGCGCTGCTGCCCGCGGCCCGCCGGATCCCGGGTCCGCGTGCCCGGTCCGAAGCGCTGGTCGAGCGATGAGAACTCCCGCCACGCCCGAGGCCGTGCCCTCCCTGCCCGGCCAGCGGGCCTCCTCGGCACGGCCCCCGGCCGCCGTCGAGCGGCTGGGGCCGGTCCACTGGTGGCACGCGGCGCTGGTCGCCGTACCGACCGCAGCCCTGTTCGTGCTGGGCTACCGGCGGCGCTGGATCTGCGACGACGGGCTGATCTACCTGCGTCCGGTCCGGCAGATCCTGGCGGGCAACGGGCCCGTGTTCAACGTGGGGGAACGGGCGGAGAGTTCGACCGGCACCCTGTGGCAGTGGCTGCTCGCGCTCGGCACGTGGGTCACCGGCGAGGACCCGGCGTTCCTCGCGGTGGGGCTGGGGCTGCTGCTGAGCACGGCCGGTTTCGGGACGGCCCTGTGCGCCACGTGCCAGCTGCACCGGGGCGCGGGGCTGCTGCTCCCGGCGGGTGTGTTCGTGCTGCTGGCCGTGCCGCCCTTCTGGTCGTACATGACCTCGGGCCTGGAGAGCGGCCTCGGCGCCTTCTGGACCGGCCTGTCGTGGTGGCTGCTGACGGGCACCCGGCGCGGTCAGGAAGCCCGGGTGACCTGCGCCACCGCCTTCGTGTTCGGGCTGGGGCCGCTGGTCCGGCCCGATCTCGCCGTGGTCACCGTGTGCTTCCTGGCGGCGCAGTGGTGGGTGCTGCGCCCGTCCCGGCGGGGCACCGCGGCCATGCTGGCCTCGGCGGTGGCGCTGCCGCTGGCGTACGAGGTGTTCCGCGCGGGGTACTACGGGATCCTGGTGCCACTGCCCGCCATCGCCAAGGAGGCGAGCGCCAGCGACTGGGGCCGGGGCGCCGGCTATGTGCAGGAGACGCTCGGCCCCTACTGGCTGTGGCCCGTCGTGCCCGTGCTCGCCGCGCCGGCCGCCCTCCTCGTGCGGCGCGTCCGCCGGGAACGGCGGGACCGCGCCCCGGGCCGGGCCTCGCTCGCGGTGCTGCTGGCGCCGCTCGTGGCGGGTGCGCTGCTGACCGGGTACGTGGTCCGCGTCGGCGGCGACTACATGCACGCCCGCATGATCCTGCCCGCCCTCCTGCTGCTGCTCCTGCCGGTCCTGGTCGTGCCCGCGACCAGGTTCACGGGCGTCGCGAGCGCGCTGCTGGTGGTGTGGCTGTGCGCGGCGGTCAGCCCGCTGCGGGCACCGTTCGACGTGCGCAGCACGCCCGGCTCCTTCAACGTGCGCAGCTCCGACGTGGAGGGCCTCGGCGACCACAACCCGGTGCGCACCGCCACCTGGGTGGACAACTGGCCGTCCCTGCCGGAGGGGCGCGGCATGCTGGCTCAGGCCGCGCGGGCGCCCCGGCCGACGCTGCTGTACTTCGACGCCGGGCGCCGGCTGCACGCCACGCCGATGCGGGAGGACTCCCCGTACCACGTGGTGATCGTGGGACGTCATCTCGGTGTCACGGGAGCCGCCGCGCCGCTCGACGCCTACGTCAACGACGCCTGGGGGCTGGCCAGTCCCATCGGCGCGCATCTCGCGCTGGAGCGGTGGAGCTGGCCCGGGCACGAGAAGTTCCTGCGCAACCACTGGGTCTTCGCGGAGTGGGCGGTGGAACACCCGCCGCAAGGCGACCTGCTGCGGGCCGGGGCCTCACGGGAGGCGGTCGAGGCGGCCCGGGCCGCGCTGGGCTGCGGCGAGCTGGCCGAGCTGAAGGAGTCGGTGCGCGCGCCGCTGACCGCCGAGCGGTTCTGGCGGAACCTCACGGGGGCCTTCGAGCGGACGCAGTTCCGGTTCGCGCGCTGGCCGGCCGCGGCGGAGGAGTCGCTGTGCGACTGACGTCGGCAGGTGGTGCAGCCGCCTCACCCGATGAAGTGACCCGGGGTCAGGATGTGCGGGCGGACGGGAACATTCGGCGCATGCCCCAGACCCTTGCCCTTCCGACAGTCCTGTGAGCGCCTCGGTCCTCGTCCGGCGGACCGTGCGCGGCGCGACGGCGCTGCGCGGCGGCCGCGTGGGGCGGCTGACCCCGTACCAGTTCTACGGTGCCCTGTTCTGGCTGGTGATGACGCTGGCGTTCTGGCGGATCCCGCTGTGCTGCGACGCCGGACAGCACGCGGCGGTCGTCGAGCGCCTCAAGGCCGATCTGCTGCATCCGGCCCACACCATGGCCGATCTGCCAGGTGAGGGCAGCCCGTACTACGGGCCGTACGCCGTCACCCAGGGCGTCCTGGCGCGGCTGACGGGGCTGTCGGGCTGGGCGGTCGTGAAGCTCGCCGGGCCGGTGCACCTGGTGGTGCTGCTGACGGGGATCGGCCGCTTCGTCCGGGCCCTCACCCCGCGCCCGTGGGCGCCGGTGCTGGCCCTGCTGTTCATGACGCTGCTGTGGGGCACTACGCGGATCCTGTGGAGCGGCTACCTCGGGCTGATGTCGATGACGACGAGCCTGGGCTATCCGTCCGCGGCCGCGATCGGCGTGACGTTCTGGGCGTGGGCCTGGACCTGCACGCGCGCCCGGGACGACGCCCCCGCCGTCCGCTTCGTCGGCCCGAGCGGGCTCGGCGGCTGGTGGGGGTACGCCGGGATCGGCGCCCTGTACGGGCTGATCCTGCTCACCCACCCCGTCACGGCGGCCTCGGCGTTCATCGGCGCGGTGGCGATCGTGGCGTCCCGGCAGCGGGGGTGGCGCCGGCCGGTCGTGGCGCGCTGGGTGCTCGCCGTCGCGGTGTGCGCGGCGGTCGCCCTGTCCTGGCCGTACTACGACGTCCTGACGCTGGTGGGCGACACCGGCATGGACGCGATGCACCGGCAGCTGTACGAGCGGATGCTCGCCAACTCCTGGCTGGCGCTGCTCGGCCTGCCCGCGCTGTGGGGGCGGGCCCGCCGGTCGGTGCGTGACCCGCTGGTGCTGATGTTTGTGCTGGAGTGCCTGCTGCTGGCGTACGGCTGGGTGAGCGGGCACTACACGTACGCCCGGGCCCTGTGGGCGGTGCTGGTGCCGCTCCAGTTCGCGCTGGCGGTGGAGCTGGCGGCGCCCCGGCCGTGGCGGCGGGCCCGGAGGGTGCTGGGCGGGGCGGCGGCGGCCGGGGTGTGCGTCGGGTTCGTCACCGTGCACGCCGGGGCGGTGGTGCCGCGCTCGGTCGACCCGGTGGGGTTCACGCAGCCGACGCGCTGGCCGTCGTACGACTGGGCGGCGCGGCACATCGGACCGGGCGAGGTGGTGATCACCGACGGGTACTTCGCCAGTCACGCCATCGCCGGGTACGGGCCGAATCTGGCCGCGCCGATCTGGCCCGACCCCGCCCTCGACGAGCGGGAGCGGGGGCGCCGGGCGGCCGATGTCCGCGCCTACCTGGCCCCCGATGCGACCCGCGCCGAGCGGGCCGCCGTCGTCCGCCGCTACCACGTGCGCTGGCTGCTGCTGACGCGCTGGCACCCGGTGCCCGAGGAGGCCGTGGTGGTGGCGTGGAGCAGACGGACGGGGGAGGTGCTGGCGCGGGTCGGTGGGTGACGTGCCGGTCCTACTCGATGACGAGGTCGACCTCGATGTTGCCGCGGGTGGCGTTGGAGTACGGGCAGACCTGGTGGGCCTGCTCGACCAGCTTGCGGCCGGTCGCCTCGTCCACGCTGTCGGGGAGCTCGACGCGGAGGGTGACGGCGAGCCCGAAGCCCTCGCCCTGCTTGCCTATGGAGACCTCGGCGGTCACGGCGGCGTCGCTGACGTCGACCTTGGCCTGGCGGCCGACGAGACCGAGGGCGCTGCCGAAGCAGGCGGCGTAACCGGCGGCGAAGAGCTGCTCGGGGTTGGTGCCCTGGCCGTTGCCGCCCAGTGCCTCGGGCATGCCCAGCGCGAGGTCCAGCACGCCGTCGGAGCTGACGGCGCGGCCCTCGCGGCCGTGGGTGGCGGTGGCGACAGCGGTGTAGAGCGCGTCCATGGAAAACCTTCCCTCTCACGTCAACGTTCGGCGGCCCGCTTCCGGGGCCGCCTGACATCCAGGATTAGAGCACACAATTAAGTTGTGTGCAATTGAATGACGGGCACGAGCTACCCTGGAGGCATGAACCCGCCGGACGACGACTGGCTCCGCCTGGACCAGCAGATCTGCTTCTCCCTGCACGCGGCATCCCGCGCCTTCAACGGCGTCTACCGCGGGATCCTCAAGGACCTCGGGCTCACATACCCCCAGTACCTGGTGATGCTGGTGCTGTGGGAGCACGACGAGCTGCCCGTGAAGAAGCTCGGGGAGCATCTGCGCCTGGACTCCGGCACGCTGTCGCCGCTGCTCAAGCGGCTGGAGGCGGCAGGGCTCGTCCGCCGGGAGCGCAGCGCGCGCGACGAGCGGTCGGTGGAGGTACGGCTGACCGAGGAGGGCGTAGCGCTGCGGCGGCGGGCCCTTCAGGTACCGCGCCGGATCGCCGCCTCGACCGGGTTCGACGTCGACGAGATCCGCGTCCTGCGCGCCCGCCTCGACGAGCTCACCACGGCCCTGGACGCGGCGGCGCTCGCGGAGGCGTCGGGCGGTTCGCCTGCGGCAGACGAGCGGTCGTAGCGGAGCCGGGGGACTCGCCGGGGGACGCACGCGACTCACGGTGGACGCGCGCCGTTCGCCGGAGGGTGCGCCGGGTGGCTCACGGTGGACGCGCGCCGTTCGCCGGAGGGTGCGCCGGGTGGCTCGTCGGTGGATGGCTCGTCGGTGGCCGGTACCTCGGCGGGCGGTACGCCGCCGTGCGGTAGGCCGCCGTGCGGTAGGCCAGCGGGCGGATCACCGGCGGGCGCGGCGTCGGCGATCACCACATCGGCGGACCGCTCGTCGGCGGTCGCTACCCAGGCGGACGTACCTCGGCGGACGACTCACCGACGGTCGTCACGTCGGCGGACAGTTCATCGGCGGTCGCTGCGTCGGCGGGCGGCTCGTCGGCGGACGCGACGCCGGTGGACGGCACGTCGGCGGACGGCACGTCGGCCGGCGCCCTCCGTACGTGGAGGCGGAGGATCACCCCGTCCCGGGTGTGCTCCTCCCGGACGGTGAACTCCTCCGCCAGGACGGACAGTTTCGTGCGCTCGACCGGATCGGGCGGAGACCAGCGCGGGTCCAGCGCGTACGCCTCGGCGACGACCCAGACTCGGTCCACCGAGGCGAGCCGGTGCCGCAGTTCCCCGGGGGTCGCCTCACGGCCCCACAGTGTCCCGGACCGGGGCGCCGACTCCCGCAGCGCGATGTCCCGGACCTGCCGGAACCCCTTCGGGTAGGCCAGCGCGGCGAGCCTCCCGACCGACGGCACGAACAGCACCGGGTCGCCGGGGCACATCTGGCGGAGGGCGAGCGCGGAGACGACGGCGAGGTTGTCGGGGCGGTGGGCGGCGGACCGGTGCTGGCGGTGGACGGGGAGGTGGTGGACGAAGGTGACGGTGAGGGCGAGGACGCCGGTGACGCCCAGCAGGGCGCGCACCTGCCGGCCGCCGACCCGCACCCGGCGCCCCTCGAACCGCACCCGCCCCAGCACCCCGCTCACCCGCCCGGCCCCGGCGGCCACCAGCAGGGACGCTCCCGCCAGGGAGTAGAGCACGTACCGCTCGTGGAACAGCGGCCGCACCTGCGACACGGTCATAAGGATCCCCGGCGGCACGAGCAGCAGCGGGAGCGCGACCGCCGCCGGCCGCCGCGTCCGGAGCCCGACGGCCATCAGCAGCAGCGACGCCCAGAAGACCACCCCGACCGGCCCGGGAGAGAAGTGCCGCACCAGCCTCTCGGCCTTGTCCCACCCGGGCGTCACCAGCCACGCCACCTGCCCGGACTGCCCCTGCGACACCCACACCAGCGGCAGCAGGAGCAGCACGACCGCTCCCGCCGCACGTCCCCAGCCGGACCAAACCCTCCTCGGCACCCGTATGAGGGCCAGCGTCGCCGCGTGCGCGCACAGCACCAGCACCGCCAGCTCGTGCAGCAGACAGGTCAGGGCGACGACCGTCCCGTACGGCCACCAGGCCCGTGCGGTGGCCGCCTCCACCGCCCTGAGAAGCAGCAGTGTCGCCCCCGCCACGCCCGCCGCGACGAGCGCGTACGACCGTCCCTCCTGGGCGTAGTGGCCGGTCATCGGCGTGATGGCGTAGAGGAGACCGGCCCACAGGCCGACCCGTGTCCCGGCCAGCCGGACGCCGAGGGCCGCGACGAGGCCGGCGGTCGCGGCCGCCGCGCACACCGACGGCAGGCGCAGGACGACCTCGTCCGGGTGGACGGCGAGGACGGCGAGGACGGCGTGCATGAACAGGTAGTACAGGCCGTGCACCGCGTCCACATCGTGCAGCAGCCGCCAGATCTGCGGCACCGTGCGCTGCGCGACCTGGAAGGTGACGCTCTCGTCACCCCACATGCCGCCCCGGTCCAGGCCCCACAGTCCGACCCCCAGCATCACCGCCATGGGAACCGCCACGGGCACCAGGCCCGGGCCGAACCGGCCGCTCCCCCTCGACTGTGCGCTCATCACGGCCCGATTCTGTGACGCTACGCTGGCTTTGGTGACATTTGATGGTGTGTTACCACTTTCATATCATTCGACCGGCTTACGATCCGCCGTAATGAATGCCGTACAGAACCCCGAGAGGCCCCTCCCCCAGGTAGCCGTCGTGGTCATCGGTTACGACGACGCCGCCCATGTGACGGACGCCGTGCGCTCGGCGCTCGCCCAGGGCCCCGCCGTGCGCGAGGTCGTGGCCGTCGACGACTGCTCGACGGACGGCAGCGCCGGTCTCCTCGACCGGCTCGCCGCGTCGGAACCCCGTCTGAAGGTCATCCGCCGCCGGGCCAACAGCGGCGGCTGCGGCACCCCGCGCAACACCGGGCTCGACGCGGTGACCTCGCCGTACGTGATGTTCCTGGACAGCGACGACGTCCTGCCGCCCGGCGCGGTCGACGCGCTGCTCGACGCGGCGACCGGCGCGCACGCGGAGGTCGCGAGCGGCCTGTGCGTACGCCGGGAACTGCCGTCGGGCGGCGAAGTACCCTGGCAGGCACGCCTGTACGCACTCCACTCCGTGGTACCGCACCCCGCGCAACGCCCGCGCCTGGTCCACGACACGCTCTGCGTCAACAAGCTCTACCGCACCGGCTTCCTGCGCGAGCACGGCATCCGCTTCCCCGAGGGCCGCTTCCCGTACGAGGACGTCGTCTTCACCGCGCGTGTGCTGGCCGCGGCCCCGCGCATCGCCCTGGTCCCGGACCGGGTGTACGTCTGGCACGTGCGCCGGTCCGCCGAGCGGCTGTCGATCTCGCTGGACCGGTCCGGTGTCGGGAACTGGCGGGCCCGTACGGAGGCGTGCCGGCAGGCGTACGAGATCCTGCTGGGCGCCGGGCAGAAGGAACTCGCGCGGGTCGCGCGCGCCAAGTTCCTCGACCACGACCTGCGGATGTACATGCGTGAACTGGGGTTGCGCGACGCCGCCTACCGGCGTGCGTGGTGGGAGATCACGCGGGCGCATCTCGCGGAGTACGACGCGGACGACTGGGCCCGCGACCCGGCCGCTCCCGGCCGGCTGGTCGGGCGCGTCGTCCTGGCCTCCCCGGAGCCGTGCGACCTGCCCCGGCTGCGGGAGCTGGCGGCCCGCCCGGCCCGGCTGTACCCGCCGTACACCCGTGCCGCCGACGGCACACCCGTCTGGTCGGAGGACCTCCCGCAGGTCTCCCTGGAGCCCCTGCTCACCCGGCCCGTGCACATGCTGCCCCTGGCCGTCGACGCGGAGCTGCGGCCACGCGCGCGTGGCGCCCGGCTGCGGCTGCGCCTGCACGAGCTGTACAGCCGGGTGGCGCAGGCGGGCCCGGAGGCGGTGGAGGTGGAGTGGCGACACCGGGACGCTGGCGCCGAGGTGGTCCGCGGTACGACCGCCCTGGTGCCGTCGGGCGGCACCTGGTCGGCGAAGACGACCGTGGACCTCCCCGCGCTGGCCGCACACGGCGTGGGCACCTGGGATCTGCGCCTTCGTATCCGCTTCCGCGACGGCGTGAGCCGCGACGTCACGGCGCACGCCCTCACGGGCGCCGGTCTGCTGCGCCGCAGCGCCGTCCCGAGCGCCCGCCACGGCGTGGTCCTCGTGCAGCCGTACGCCACCCACTCCGGCGCGCTGGCACTGCGCGTCGCGCCCGGCGCACGCGGTGTGCTGTCCGTCGCACGCGGAAGGCTGCGCCGCCTGCTTCACTGAGAGCACGACGCGTATCGGCACGGAGCACCACCACCACGGGCCAACTGACGAGGGGACGGCCGCACATGACCTGGTTGATCACCGGCGGCGCCGGCTACATCGGGGCGCACGTCGTACGGGCGATGACCGCGGCGGGGGAACAGGCGGTGGTGTACGACGACCTGTCCACCGGTATCGCCGAGCGCGTGCCCGACGGAGTGCCGCTGGTGATGGGCTCGACGCTGGACGGCGAGCGGCTCGCGCGCACCCTCGCGGACCACTCGGTCACCGGCGTCGTCCACCTCGCGGCGAAGAAGCAGGTGGGCGAGTCGGTCGAGCAGCCGCTGCACTACTACCGGGAGAACGTCGAGGGCCTGCGGGTCCTGCTCGACGCGGTGACGGCGGCGCGGGTGCCGTCCTTCGTCTTCTCCTCCTCGGCGGCGGTGTACGGCATGCCGGACGTGGACCTGGTCACGGAGGAGACGCCCTGCGTGCCCATGTCGCCCTACGGCGAGACGAAGCTGGCCGGTGAGTGGCTGGTGCGCGCGACCGGCCGGGCGACCGGGCTGTCGACCGCGTCCCTGCGCTACTTCAACGTGGCGGGCGCGGCGGGCCCGGAACTCGCGGACGTCGGTGTCTTCAACCTCGTCCCGATGGTCTTCGAGAAGCTCACGGAGGACGCGCCCCCGCGCATCTTCGGCGACGACTACCCGACCCCGGACGGCACCTGCGTACGCGACTACATCCACGTCGTCGACCTGGCCGAGGCCCATGTCGCCGCGGCCCGGGTCCTGCGCTCCTCCCCCGGCCGCGACCTCACGCTCAACATCGGCCGGGGCGAGGGCGTCTCCGTCCGCGAGATGATCGACCGCATCAACACGGTCACCGGCTACGACCGGCCGCCCACGGTCACGCCGCGCCGCCCGGGCGACCCGGCCCGCGTCGTCGCCTCCGCCGAGCGCGCGGCCGCGGAGCTGGGCTGGAAGGCCCGGCACGACGTCCAGGACATGATCACCTCGGCGTGGGAGGGCTGGGTACGCCTGCACCCGGAGGCGGCGCGGGGCTGATCGGCGCCGGGCCGACGACAGGGGTCCACTCGCGGACCGAGCGCACCGCGACGCCGGGGGTGCGGTAGTAGTAGGGGTCTTCGTGCAGGATCTCGTCCAGACGTGCCCGGTCGACCGTGAAGAGCAGGAGGGCGCCGGTGTCGTCGGCCCACGGGCCGGCGGCTGCCAGGTGTCCGTCGGCGTGCAGACGGGCGAGGGTCTCGCGGTGTGCGGGACGGGCGGCCAGGCGCTCCGGGGCAGGGGCGAAGGCGAGTTCCACGGCGAACACGGGGGTCCTTTCCGGGCCGGTGTACGGAGTCGGCGGTGAGGTTACGCTCGGGGCGCCGGATGGTGCTGTATCACGCGATACAGACGGGAGTTGGTGTGGACGGGCACGGATGGCGGCGGCTGCGGGACGTACCGCTGTTCGCACGGTTGCCGGACGCCGACCTGGTCGCCCTGTGGAACGTGTCCGTACCGCGCCGCTACGCCGCCGGGGAGGTGCTGCGGATGCAGGGCGAGCCGGCCGATCATCTGCTCGTGCTGCTGAGCGGGAGCACGGCGGCGTCCGCGGCGACGGCGGGTGGGCGCGTGGTGCGGTTCGGCACGTGGAGGGGGCCGTGCGCGCTGGACAAGGTGGCGCTGCTCGACCGGGCGGGCCACACCGCGACGTTCACGGCGGTCGGGGCGTGCAGCGTGCGCGCCGTGCCGCGAGCGCGGTTCATGACGCTGCTCGACGACTCGGCGGCGGTCCGCGCACATGTACTGCGGCTGCTGGCCGCCCAGGCACGCGCCCAGCAGGACCGGCTGACGGTCACGATGACCCTGCCGTGCGAGGCACGCCTCGCGGCCTGGCTGCTGGAAGCGGCGGCCGACAGCGGGCCTCTGGTCTCCCTGCCCGGCTCCCAGCAGGGGCTCGCCGACCTGCTCGGTGTCACCCGGGTGACGGTGAACCGCGCACTGTCCCGCCTCCGGGGTGACGGCCTGGTCCGTCCGGCACCGGACGGCCGGATCGAACTGCTCGCCCCGGAGCTGCTCGCGCAGCGCGCCACCCGGCACAGCTGACGGGCGCCTCCGGCCCTACAACGCCTTCAACGCCCCCGCCGTGGCCCGGGCCAGCGCCCCCAGATACCCCTTGGGCAGCTTCGGGCTGCGGATCACCACCGAGCGCCAGTAGAGCGGCCCGGAGATCAGGTCGAGGGCCAGGTCGTGGTCGAGGCCCCGGCGGAGCTCGCCGCGGGCTTCCGCCGCCGTGACGATGCCGGTCGCGACCCCGTCCTGGCCCTCGCGCAGGGCCTTCTGGAGGGCCTCGGCGATCTCGGGGTTGCGGGCCGCCTCGGCCTGGAGGTCGGGGATGATCTGCGAGGCGACGGGGTGGCGCAGGGCGCGGGACGTCACCTCGTACAGCAGCCGCAGGTCGCCCTCCAGCGAGCCGGTGTCCGGCGCGGGCAGGCCCTGCACGGCGAGCGCCGAGACGATGTCGAGGACCAGGTGCAGCTTCGAGCGCCAGCGGCGGTACACCGCCGTCTTCCCGACCCCCGCCCGGCGCGCGATCCCCTCGATGGACATCCGCGCGTAGCCGACGGCCGCGAGCTCCTCGAAGACGGCCGCCCGGATGGCTTCCGTCACGTCCTCCCGCAGTACGGCCGCCCCCGCGGGGGCCCGGCGGCGCCGGGGCTGCTGGGGCTCGTCGGGCTTCGTCGTCATGCCGACAGCATAGGGCGTCACGACGAAACGGTTGCGTTCCGACGTTCGGCCGACGTACGCTCCCGTTACGACGATACGGTCCCGTCCCGACGTAAGAAGCCGTGAAGAGTCCGGTAAGAACCGCCTCATCCCCTCGCTCTTCACGCCCCACAGGTCCCACACCCCCCGAACGAAAGCAGCGGATGTGAGCCAGGTCCTCCACACACCGCCCCAAGCACCGGCCCCGGCCGACGACGACCTCGCGGCCCTCGCCGCCCGCCACGGCCTCTCCGTCAGCGGCGCCCGCCCCTCCCTGCCCGAGTACGTCCGCCAGTTGTGGGCCCGCCGCCACTTCATCACCGCGTTCGCCACCGCCAAGCTCACCGCCCAGTACAGCCAGGCGAAGCTCGGCCAGGTCTGGCAGGTGATGACCCCGCTGCTGAACGCGGCGGTGTACTACTTCATCTTCGGCGTGCTGCTCGGCACCAAGCACGGCGTGCCGGACTACATCCCGTTCCTGGTCACGGGCGTGTTCATCTGGACGTTCACGCAGAGCTCGATCATGGCGGGCACCCGCGCCATCTCCGGCAACCTCGGCCTGGTGCGCGCCCTGCACTTCCCGCGGGCCGCGCTGCCCCTGTCGTTCTGCCTCCAGCAGCTCCAGCAGCTGATGTTCTCGATGGGCGCCCTGGTCGTCATCCTGCTCTGCTTCGGCGTGCCGGTCGGGGTGTCCTGGCTGCTGGCGCTGCCGGCGCTGTTCCTCCAGTTCACGTTCAACGCGGGCGTCTCCATGGTCATGGCGCGGATGGGCGCCAAGACCCCGGACATCGCCCAGCTGATGCCGTTCGTGCTGCGCACCTGGATGTACGTCTCGGGTGTCATGTGGAGCATCGACAAGCTGGCGCAGAAGGACAGCCTCCCGCACCTGGTCACGGTGGCCCTGGCGGCCAACCCGGCCGCCGTCTACATCGACCTGATGCGCTTCGCCCTGATCGACAGCTTCCACGCGAGCCAGCTCCCGCCCCACGTGTGGGCGCTCGCCGCCGGCTGGGCGTTGGTCGCCGGCGTCGGCGGCTTCATCTACTTCTGGAAGGCTGAGGAGACGTACGGCCGTGGCTGAGCACCTGAGCGAGAAGATCCCCACCGTCGTCGCCGACGGCGTCGACATCGTCTACCGCGTCAACGGCACCGGCGCCGGACGCGGCTCCGCGACCGCCGCCCTCAACCGCATGCTGCGCCGCAAGCAGACCGAGAAGGCGTCGGGCGTGCGCCGGGTGCACGCCGTGAAGAACGTGTCCTTCGTCGCGTACCGGGGCGAGGCGATCGGCCTGATCGGCACCAACGGCTCCGGCAAGTCGACCCTGCTGAAGGCCGTCGCCGGGCTCCTCCCCGTGGAGAACGGCCGTATCCACACCGACGGCCAGCCCTCCCTGCTCGGCGTCAACGCGGCCCTGATGAACGACCTGACCGGCGAGCGCAACGTGTACCTCGGCGGCCTGGCCATGGGCATGTCCCGCGAGCAGATCAAGGAGCGCTACCAGGACATCGTCGACTTCTCCGGTATCAACGAGAAGGGCGACTTCATCACGCTGCCGATGCGCACGTACTCCTCGGGCATGGCCGCGCGGCTGCGGTTCTCCATCGCCGCCGCCAAGGACCACGACGTGCTGCTGATCGACGAGGCGCTGGCCACCGGCGACCGCTCCTTCCAGAAGCGCTCGGAGGACCGCATCCGCGAGCTGCGCAAGCACGCCGGGACGGTGTTCCTGGTCAGCCACAACAACAAGTCGATCCGCGACACCTGCGACCGCGTGCTGTGGCTGGAGCGCGGCGAGCTGCGCATGGACGGGCCGACGGAGGAGGTCCTCAAGGAGTACGAGGCGTTCACCGGTGACAAGTCCGCCAAGCCGAAGCCGAAGGTGCCGGTTCCCTCGTGAGGCGTGCCCCGGTCGATCCTTTTGTCGCATTGATGGCACCATGAGCGAATAAGGTCCGCCTGCCGCGACGGGATGGAGGAGCCCTGTGATGCCCGAGCTCAGCGTCATCGTCCACGGGCCGAACGTTCAGGACCATCTGACGGAGCTCCTCTCCTCCCTCGCCGCCCACCCCCTGCCGGACGCCGAGCTGATCGTGGCCGCGGTCGGCGACTGGGCCCGGGAGACGGCCGGGCGGCACACACCGGACGTGCAGGTCGTTCCGCTGCCGGACGGCACGGGCGGCGCCGCGGCCCGGGCGGCGGGGGCGGCGCGGGCCTCCGGCCGCTGGCTGCACTTCGTCCACGCCAAGGACGGACTGCCCGCCGGCGCCCTGCGCACGGTCGCCGAGCGGGTGGCCGAGCTGCCCGGCGAGGTGGACGTCCTGCTCCTCGACCACGTCCGCAGCACCTGGCACACCTCCGGCATGCCCTCCCGGGACGGCTCCCTGCTCGCCCGGGCGGGCCGGGCCGACGTCACCCTCGACGACTGCGCGCCCCTGCTGCGGCTGACCCCGCTGCTCGGCACCCGCGTGCTGCGCGCGGACTTCTGGCGAGCGCACGAGCAGCGGCTCACCACCGACGACGAGCCGTACGCCGCCCTGGCCGCCCTGCTGCTCGCCGACCGCGTCGCCTGCCTGCCGCACGTCGCCTACGAGGACCGCAGGCTGCGCCCCGCGAGCCTGCCCCCGGTCACTCCCGAGCAGCGCTACGGCCTCGTCGAGCGCTACGAGTCGCTCCTCGACCTCACCCGGAACCGCCGCGCCGCCCACGCCGTGCTCTACGACGTCATGGTCCGCGACTGCCTGCGCACCTTCGCGCGCGGCGGCATGGCGGAGGAGGTGGCGCGGGAGTTCTTCCGGCGGGCGTCCCTGGCCGCCCTGCGCCGCCGTCCCGAGGGCTACCGGCGCCCGGCCGGTCTCGAAGGCGTCCGCCGCTCCCTGCTGGAAGAGGGCGCCTACGGCAGGTACCGGGCCTTCCAGGCCGTCAACCGCACCCGCCGCACCGCCAAGTCGGCCGTACGGACCCGGAAGCGGCAAGTCGGCGCCAGGCTGCGCGACCACCAGTACCGCAGGGCGCTCGGCCGCCCGGTCAACCCCCACCTGGCGGTGTTCTCGGCGTACTGGAACCGCGGTGTCGCCTGCAACCCGGCCGCGATCGCCGCGAAGCTCGCCGAACTCGCTCCGCAGATCCACCCGGTGTGGGTGGTGACCGAGGAGAACGCGGCCCTGCTGCCGCCCGGCACCGACCACGTCGTGCCCGGCAGCCGCCGCTACTGGGAGGTGCTGGCGAGTGCCAAGTACCTCGTCAACAACGTCAACTTCCCCAACGCGGTGGTCAAACGCCCCGACGCGATCCACCTCCAGACCCACCACGGCACGCCGCTGAAGCGCATGGGCATCGACCAGATGGCGTATCCGGCGGCCGCGCAGGGCCTGGACTTCCAGGCGCTGCTGGAGCGTATCGACAAGTGGGACTACAGCGTCTCCGCCAACAGCCACACCACGCGCATGTGGGAGCGCGCGTACCCGTCGCACTACGTCTCCCTCGACCACGGCTATCCGCGCAACGACGTCTACTACACGGCCGGCGCGCAGGACATCCGCAGCGTCCGCGACAGGCTCGGCATCGCGCCGGGCCGGCGGGCCGTCCTCTACGCGCCCACCCACCGCGACTACGAGGCCGGCTGGACCCCGCGCCTGGACCTCGCCGCCCTCGCCGACCGCCTCGGCGACGACACGGTCCTGCTCGTCCGCGGCCACTACTTCTACGGCGGCGCGGCCTCGCCGCTCACCAACCTGCGCCGCACGGGCCGGATCATCGACGTCTCCTCCTACGACCCGGTGGAGGAGCTGTGCCTGGCGGCGGACGCCCTGGTCACGGACTACTCCTCGATCATGTTCGACTACGCCAACCTCGACCGACCGATCGTCATCCACGCCGACGACTGGGAGACGTACCGCACGACCCGCGGCGTCTACTTCGACCTGATGGCCGAGGCCCCGGGCCCCGTCGCCCGCACCCAGCAGGAGCTGACGGAGATCCTCACCACCGAGGCCTGGCGCGACGAGGGCGCGGCGAAGACCCGGGCCGTCTTCCGGCGCCGGTTCTGCGAGTACGACGACGGACGCGCCGCCGAACGCGTCGTGCGCCGGGTCTTCCTCGGTCAGGACGAACGGGACCTGCCGCCGGTGCTGCCGATCGAGGAACGCACCCCGGCCCCGGCCCCGCAGGAGGCGACCGCATGAGCACCCCCGACGCCACCGTGACGGTCATCGTCTACAACGACGCCGAACGCCTCACCCGCGCGGTCGACTCGGTCCGCCGGCAGACCCACGCGAACGTGGAGATCGTCATCAGCGACGACCACTCGACGGACGAGACGCCGGATGTGGCACGGCGTCTCGCGGCCGAGGATCCCCGCGTCCGCCATCTCCGCCTGGAGCGGAACAGCGGCGGTTGCAGCGTTCCGCGCAACCGCGCCCTGGAGACCGCCCGGGCGCCGTACCTGATGTTCCTGGACAGCGACGACGAACTCCCCGACGACGCCGTCGAACTGCTGCTCGCCGCGCACCGCGAACGCGAGATCGACTTCGCGATGGGCGCGGTGCAGCGCGTCCGGGTCGACAACGGCCGCCGCTCGACGTGGATGCCGCACCTGGTCGCCGAGCGCCGCACCCTCGGCGGCATCGAGGCCGACCCGCGTCTGCTCTTCGAGCACCTCGCCACCAGCAAGATGTACGCCCGCGCCTTCCTCGACCGGCACGGTCTGCGCTTCCCCGAGGGCATCCACTACGAGGACCAGCTGTTCTCGGCTCAGGCGTACTGCCTGGCCAAGTCCTTCACGATCATCCCGGAGCCGGTCTACCGGTGGTACGTGGCCCCGTTCGCCGCCTCCGAGGCCGCGTCGATCTCCAACCAGCGGCACAAGCTCACCAACGTCCGCGACCGCGTCCACGTCCAGCACCTCATCGACGCGTTCCTGGCGGAGAGCGGGCACGAGTCGCTGCGGGAGGACAAGGACCACAAGTTCCTCAAGCACGACTTCCGGATGTACGCCGGTGACCTGCCCTACCGGGACGAGGAGTGGCTGTCCTCCTTCGCGGACATCGTCACGCCGTACCTGGACACGCTCACCCCGGGCGCGTTCGCCCGCCTCCCCCGCGCCGAACGAGTCGTCATCCAGCTGATCCGCGACCACCGCCTGCCGGAGGCCAGGCTGGCGGCACGGGGCCTCGGTCACGGAGTGGCCCCGAGGCAGGTGACGACGGACGAACAGGGCCACACCTACTGGGGCGCCCACATCCCATCCTCCGAATGGTCCCGCCACGAACTGGACATCTCGGACTTGGAACTGGAGACGCGCCCCTTCCCGAGCGCCCAGTTCCGCCACGAGATCACGGAGATCACCCGGGGCCCGGGCGCCTCGGTCGACCTCACCATCCGCACGTACGACCCGGCCCTGCGTCTCCCGGTCGGCCCCCGACGCGCGACTCTCCTCATCTCCCCGGGCCGACGCCGCCTCCGCGTCCCCTTCCGCCTCTCCCCCGTACGCCCCGGCATCTTCGAGGGCCACGCCCACCTGGACCTGGCAGCGGCCCCCCTCCCCTTCCACGGCTTCGCCGGAGTCCGCCACCCGCTGCTCCGCCTGGAACACCAGGGCTTGTCCCACACGGGCCTCCTCCTGGCCCCGCTGACCTTCCCGTCGTTGACGACCCAGGTGCCGTCCCACCGCCTGACGGTAGAACCGGAGGGCCACGGCCCGGGCCGCTTGCAGGTCCGCTGGGAACCGGTGGGCGTGACGGCGAGGGTGGTACGCCCCGTGGTGCGACGGGTGGCCCGACCGAGGGTGAAGAGGGCAGCGCGTTTGCTGGCAAGCGCGCTGAAGTAGGCCCGACCGGCTGCGGGCAGTCGTGCCATTGGGGCGGCACGGGTGGGCGCAACGGCACCCGCCACGCCGGGCTGCGGGCCCACCCGACCTCACAGCGTCGTACAGCTCATCGCACCACGGCGTAGAGCACCTGTCCCCCAGGCCCCCGAGCCACCTCCCGCAACCCCGCACCACGCCCGGCGGCACCACCCGTATCCACAACCCACCGCACCCCGTACTCCCGAAGAATCTCCCCCCGCTCCCGCCCCGACGTCCCCTCCGCGAAATACCTCCGCACAGCCCCTTCCCGCCGCCCCTCATCCGGCAGGAAGAAGTCGGGATACCCGGGCGCCACGGTGTACGCCCCATACGCGGGGATCTGCCGAGCCGGCCGCCCAGCCCGGGCCATCACCACATCCCCGTACCTCACCCAGGGCGTCATCCAGTGGTACCCCTCCCACGGCCGTCGGTACTTCTCCGCGACGGCCTCCGGCAGGTTCCCCCGCTTCACCACGTACCCGATCGTCCCCACCTGCGTCCAAGCCCCCACGACCAACGCCGCCCCCAACGCACACGCCCACCCCACCCGCGCCCCCCGCCGCCCGGCCTCCCCCACCTCAACCGCCACCGCCACCTGCGCCGGAATCAACGCCGCCGGCAACGCCCGCCCCCACGACCAGTGCCCGCTCAGCCCGCCCGCCGCCACCACGACCACCC
>NZ_DF968358.1:0-211 GCF_001270025.1 Streptomyces azureus
CGAACTGCGGGCTGTCCGCGGCCTGCCCGGCTGTCAGGACGAACGACAAAGGTCGACGCCTGCGGTCGGCAGCGAGGTGAATCTTGCTGGTCAGTCCACCACGGGACCTGCCGAGCAGGGCTTCCTTCAGGCGGAGCCTGCGTCGGCGGCGGACGCGTCGGCGTTCGGTCCGCTCGGGCTCGTTTCCTCCGTCACGCCCGTTCTGTTCCGC
>NZ_DF968359.1:0-36201 GCF_001270025.1 Streptomyces azureus
AAGGCCGTGGCCGAGGTTCCGGCGAAGCCCCGCACGACCCGGCTTCCGGTGCTGCTCGCTCCGCAGATCAGCAGCTGACGACGACGGCGGTGGTCACGGGGCCGGCCCCGTGACCACCGCCGTCGGGTGGCTGACGCCTGCGCTCAGCGGCGGTCCGCGTCCAGCGGCTCCAGGTCCTCGTCCTCGTCCAGATCGGTGTCGAGGCCGTCCTCCAGCTCCTCCGCGTCGTCGTCATCGTCGACGCCGATCTCGTCGTCGAACACGGCACTGACGTCGAAGCGGCAGACCACACTCTGCGGATCGACCTGCTCGAACGGCTCCTCCAGCCACTCGCCGGGGTCGGCCGGTTCCTCCGCCGCCGTCACCCAGAGCGTGGAGTCGCCCTCCTCCAGCCCGAACTCCTTGTGCCGGGAGGCGATCTCGTCGGGTTCGAACTCGCCGAAGAGGAGGCCGAGCGCACCATGGATCGTCCCGGAGGCGGCCGGGCCCTCCTCACCCTCCGCGGCCTCGATCCGCTGCGCCTGCGCGAGCAGCCGCTGCGGCTCCGCCACCGCGTAGTCGCGGCGGATCAGTACGCTCAGCGCGTTCGGTTCCTCGGGCCCGGTGTACGGGGGCAGCGCGTCCTCCGTACCGGGGATCTCGAAGGGTGTGACCTCGTCGTAACGGTCGTAGAGCAGTTCGTCGTACACCTCTGCGGCCGCGGCCAGCTGGTTGAACGCCTCGTAGACGGCCGGGTCGTCCTCCCCCGACCTGCGTTCGACCGCGGCCAGGTGGCGGTCGAGCGCGGTCTTGACCGCCTCGGCGGCGGCGCGTACCTCGGCAGCGGTGGGCTGCGCAGCATCAGACATAGTGCAGACGCTATCCGTACCAGGCCCCAGCCCGCACAATAGATGCGATGCCGGAATACGAATTTGTCGACGTGTACGTACCGCGCGGGGTCTCCCGCAAGGAGACGGCACGTCTGCTGACGGACCACGCCGAGTACGGACACTGGGAGTTGCACCGTCTGAGCCTGCTGCGCGACGGCAGCCGCAAGGTGCGGTTGCGCCGGCGGATCATCCGTCAGGTGCGGGCCACGTGGTGAGCTGAGACGGGGCACTGGAGAAGGCACACGGGAGCGGGCCCCGCATCGGCGGGGCCCGCTCCGTTTTCCGGGGCTGTGAGGCCGTTCCGGGGCCGTCAGGCCGAGGTGCGCGCCTTGCGGTAGAGGATCGAGCCCGCGAGCAGCGCGCCCGCACCGGCCGGCAGGGCAAGGCCGAGCGGCAGGTCGCTGCCGGTGCTGGCGAGCTGGGAGTCGCCCTTGGGCTGGGTGACGAACTGGCCGCCCGGCTGGTTGCCGTGCGAGGAGCCGCCCGGCGTCTCGCTGTCCGCGCCAGGCGTCGTGCCCGGGGTGCCGGAGTCGCCAGGGTTTCCGGGGGTGCCGGGGTCGCCCGGGGTGCCGGGATCGCCCGGATCACCGGGGTTTCCGGGGTGGCCCGGGTTCCCGGGGTCACCCGGGTTTCCGGGAGTGCCCGGGTTTCCGGGAGTGCCCGGCTGTCCCGGGTTCTCGTTGCCGCCGCCGGGCGGGTTGCCGTGGTGCCCGCCGGAGCCGCCGTTCGCGCAGTCGTTGCCGGTGCTGGAGTTGCCGGCGCCGACGACGTCGACGCTGTTGCCGCAGACGTTCACCGGCGCGTGGATCGGCGCCTCGACGTGATTGCCCGAGCCGACGCCGGGCGAGTCACTGGCATGGCCACCGGCGTGCGAGCCGCCGTGACCGCCTGAATCGCCGTGTCCCCCCGACGACGATCCATCGCCCTGGTTGGCGCACGAGTTGCCCACCGACGGGTTGAGGACGCCGATCACATTGACCGTGTTCCCACACACGTTGACCGGCGCGTGCACCGGCGCCTGCACCGTGTTCCCGGACAGCACTCCGGGCGAGCCCGAACTGGAGCCCTGTGCGCCCGAGTCGGCGTGAGCGGAGCCGCCCGCGGCGGCGATCACGCCGGTCGCGGCCGCCACGGTCATCAGACTTTTGCGGGTGACCTGTCGCATTCCTGAATACCTGCCTTCGGCCTGTCTCGAATTCTTCTCGAATTACTCGAAAGAAGCGTTCGGTCCCGGAGCGCATGGCACGCGCTCCGGGACCGATGGCTCAGAACTCCCCTCAAAGAGGGGAGAGCGTCACTTGTTGACGCAGGTGTTGCCGAAGGCGGGGTTCAGCAGCCCGATCACGGAGACCGTGTTGCCGCAGACGTTCACCGGGACGTGAACGGGCGCCTGAATGACGTTGCCGGACACGACACCCGGGGAGTGCGCGGCAGCACCCTGGGCACCCGAGTCGGCGACGGCAAGGCCCGCGCCCGCGAGAACCAGCCCACCGGTGGCAGCCGCAGCAGCGACGACCTTCTTGACCATTATTCCTCCTAGTTGGCAAAGCGACCCATCTTGCGATCGCATTACCTGTAACGAGGAGGGAGTAATGAGGCTACGAGCTTATGGTCACATTCACCCTTCCCAGTCGATCTCGTACACCCGACCGAATAGCGGTGTTTCGTATGAGCCGTTTCAGGACGCGTCGATGAACCGGTCGAGCACCCGCGCGCCGAACTTCAGGCCCTCCACCGGCACCCGCTCGTCCACGCCGTGGAACATGCCGGCGAAGTCCAGCTCCGGCGGCAGCTTCAGCGGCGCGAAGCCGAAGCCCCGGATGCCCAGGTCGTCGAAGGACTTCGCGTCCGTCCCGCCCGAGAGCATGTAGGGGATCGCCTTGGCGGTCGGGTCCTCGGCCAGCAGCGAAGACTGCATCGCCTCCACGAGCGCCCCGTCGAAGGTGGTCTCGACGGCCTTGTCGGCGTGGACGTCCTCGCGCCGCACCTTGGGGCCGAGGATGCGGTCGAGGTCGGCGAGGAACTCATCCTCGAACCCGGGCAGGAAGCGGCCGTCGACGTGGGCGGTCGCCTCACCCGGGATGACGTTGACCTTGTAGCCGGCACCGAGCTGCGTGGGATTGGCCGTGTTGCTCAGGGTCGCGCCGATGAGCTTGGCGATGCCGCCGAGCTTCGCGAGGGTCGACTCCATGTCCTCCGGGTCGAGTTCGGTGCCGAACGCGTCACCGAGCTCATCGAGGAACGCGCGGGTGGTCTTGGTGACCCGCACCGGGAACTTGTGCCGCCCCAGCCGCGCGACGGCCTCCGACAACTCGGTGATCGCGTTGTCCCGGTGGATCATCGACCCGTGCCCGGCCGTGCCCGCCACGGTCAGCTTCATCCAGTGCATGCCCTTCTCGGCCGTCTGGATCAGGTACAGCCGCCGCTCCTCGCTCACGGTGAACGAGAATCCGCCCACCTCACTGATCGCCTCGGTGACGCCCTCGAAGAGGTCCCGGTGGTTGTCGACGAGGTAACGGGCCCCGTACGTGCCGCCCGCCTCCTCGTCCGCGAGGAACGCGAGGACGATGTCGCGCGGCGGCTTGCGCCCGCTGCGCATCCGGTCCCGGACGACCGCGAGGGTCATCGCGTCCATGTCCTTCATGTCGACGGCACCGCGGCCCCACACGCAGCCGTCGGCGATCTCGCCGGAGAAGGGGTGGTGGGTCCAGTCGTCCGCGTTGGCCGGTACGACGTCCGTGTGGCCGTGGATGAGGAGCGCGGGCCTGGACGGGTCCTCGCCCTCGATCCGGGCCACCGTGGAGGCGCGGCCCGGGTGGGACTCGAAGATCTGCGGTTCGAGCCCCACCTCGGCGAGCTTCTCGGCGACGTACTCCGCCGCCTTGCGCTCGCCCGGACCCGAGTGGTCGCCGTAGTTGCTGGTGTCGATCTGGATCAGCTCGCGGCAGAGGTCCACGACCTCGTCCTCGCCGGTGACGTTCCTGGCCGTGTCCGTCTCGCTCACGTGCTTCCTCCCGGTGTCACTGCTGGTGGGTCCCCCTCATCCTCCCTCTCCCCGGCCCGCACCCCAAGACCGGTCCCGGCCCGTCACACGCCGTTTCACGCTCGGCCGGGTGCCGACGGGGGGTGATCGGCCACCCCTGAGAGCCTGGTAATGTTTACGTCGTCGCCGCGGGGAGAACCCGCGCGACAGACACCTTGTCCGGGTGGCGGAATGGCAGACGCGCTAGCTTGAGGTGCTAGTGCCCTTTATCGGGCGTGGGGGTTCAAGTCCCCCCTCGGACACAGATGGAAAAGCCCCTCTCGTCGAGGGGCTTTTCGTCGTTTGCGGGGACGCTCTTCGGGGGCGGCCGGGGAAATGTGGGCGACATCTCGCCAGGCCGGGAGAAGCACAGGTGGGAGCCGGGGCTCCGGGCCTGTGGGCCGTCTCGCGTTTGCCTCCCAGTGGCGGACATGACAGGGCGAAGTCACCCGACCACTAGAGTATTGGGCTTGTTCGCACCGGAACGGAACATCCCCAGGCAGACCTGCGGGCCCACCGGCGCCCCGGATGACCGGGTTCGAGACTCGAGGATCCGATGGCCGCCCTGCACGAAAGCCCTGACCTCACCGCGCTGGACCGGGAGTCGGGCACAGCTCTGAGCGACGTGGCCCGTTTCTCCGCCGGTCCCGCGGCCTCCCCCCGCACCCTGGTCGACATCTTCGAGGCGTCCGTACGTTCGTTCCCCGACGAGCCCGCGCTCGACGACGGCCACCGGCTGCTCACCTACCGCGCACTGGCGGTCGAGGTGGAACACCTGCGGCGGCGGCTGGCCGCCGTGGACGTCGGGCTCGGGGACCGCGTCGGTGTCCGGGTCCCGTCGGGCACCAACGACCTGTACGTGGCGATCCTCGCGGTGCTGGCCGCCGGTGCCGCGTACGTGCCCGTGGACGCCGAGGACCCCGACGAGCGGGCCGATCTGGTCTTCGGCGAGGCCGGGGTGCGGGTGGTCATCGGGGCCGGTCACGAGCTGACTGTCGGCGATGCCGCCGGTCACGCCGCCGCCCGGCCCGGTGTCGGGCACGACGCGTGGATCATCTTCACCTCCGGCTCCACCGGGAAGCCCAAGGGCGTGGCCGTCAGCCACCGCAGCGCCGCGGCCTTCGTGGACGCGGAGGCCGCCCTGTTCCTGACCGACGAGCCGATCGGGCCCGGTGACCGGGTCATGGCCGGGTTGTCCGTCGCGTTCGACGCGTCCTGCGAGGAGATGTGGCTGGCGTGGCGGTACGGCGCCTGCCTGGTGCCGGTGCCGCGCTCGCAGGTCAGGAGCGGCGCCGATCTCGGGCCCTGGC
Source organism: Streptomyces azureus (assembly GCF_001270025.1). Classification (NCBI taxonomy): domain Bacteria; kingdom Bacillati; phylum Actinomycetota; class Actinomycetes; order Kitasatosporales; family Streptomycetaceae; genus Streptomyces; species Streptomyces azureus. The sequence goes on from NZ_DF968359.1 coordinate 5,202, forward strand.
TGGTCGAGCAGGAGATCACCGTCGTGTCCACCGTGCCGACGCTGGCGGCGCTGTGGGAGCCGGAGACACTCAACGACGTACGCCTGCTGATCTTCGGCGGGGAGGCGTGCCCTCCCGAGCTGGCGCAGCGTCTGGTGACCGAGGGGCGCGAGGTGTGGAACACCTACGGGCCGACCGAGGCCACCGTCGTGGCGTGCGCGTCGCTGATGAGCGGCGAGGAGCCGATCCGGATCGGGCTGCCGCTGGACGGCTGGGAGCTGGCCGTCGTGGACGAGGCCGGGGAGCCCGTGCCGATGGGCGGCAGCGGGCAGCTCGTGATCGGCGGGGTGGGACTCGCCCGGTATCTCGACGCCGGGAAGGACGCGGAGAAGTACGCGCCGCTTCAGTCGCTGGGCTGGGAGCGGGCGTACCGCAGCGGTGACCTGGTGAAGGCCGAGCCCGAGGGGCTGGTCTTCCTCGGGCGGGCCGACGAGCAGATCAAGCTCGGGGGGCGGCGGATCGAGCTCGGTGAGGTCGACGCCGCCCTGCAGGCGCTTCCCGGTGTCGCAGGTGCGGCCGCCGCCGTGCGTACCGCTCGCAGCGGAAATCAGCTTCTCGTCGGGTACGTCGTGACCCAGGAAGGGTGGGATCAGGCCGCCGCCGTCGAGAAGCTGCGTGCCGAACTGCCCGCCGCTCTCGTGCCGCTGCTCGCGCCGGTCGACGAGCTGCCTACCCGTACATCCGGCAAGGTCGACCGGAACGCGCTGCCGTGGCCGCTGGAGGGCCTGGACAACGGCGGTCCGGCCGAGGAGCTGTACGGGACCGAGGCGTGGCTCGCCGAGCAGTGGGGCGAGGTGCTCGGCATCCCGGTGGGCAGCGCCTCCGACGACTTCTTCGCCATCGGCGGGAGCAGTCTGGCCGCCGCCCAGCTGACGACGAAGCTGCGCACCCGCTACCCGAGCGCGGCGGTGCTGGACCTCTACCAGCATCCGACGCTGCGCAAGCTGGCCCGGCACCTGGAGGAGTCCGCGCAGGGCGACGGCTCCCGGCGGGTGGTCGAGCCGGTGCCGGCACGGGCCAGGGTGCTGCAACTGCTGCTGCTCCTTCCGCTGTTCACACTGCTCGGGCTGCGCTGGATGGTGCCGCTGGCCGCCCTCGGAAACGTGCTGGGGGCGTACGCCTGGCTGCCGACCGCTCCCTGGTGGGTCGTGGGCGCCGGGGCGTTGCTGTTCTTCAGTCCTCCGGGGCGGCTGGCCATCGCCGCCGGTGGGGCGCGGCTGTTGCTGCGCGGGGTGACGCCGGGCCGCTACGCACGCGGTGGGAGTGTGCATCTGCGGCTGTGGACGGCCGAGCGGCTCGCCGAGTTCAGTGGTGCGGCCTCGCTCACCGGTTCCTGGCTGGAGCGGTACGCCCGGGCGCTCGGCGCCAGGGTCGGGTCCGACGTGGATCTGCACTCGCTGCCGCCGGTGACCGGGATGCTCAAGCTCGGGCGGGGTGCCGCCGTGGAGTCCGAGGTGGATCTGTCGGGCTACTGGCTGGACGGTGACCGGCTGGAGATCGGGCCGGTCAAGGTGGGTGCCGGTGCGGTGGTCGGGACGCGCAGCATGCTGTTCCCGGGTGCGCGCGTGGGCAAGCGGGCCGAGGTCGCGCCCGGTTCCGCCGTCGCCGGGCAGGTGCCCACCGGGCAGCGCTGGGCCGGGGCGCCCGCCGTGAAGCTCGGCAAGGCCAAGCGGAACTGGCCCAAGGAGCGACCGGAGAAGGACGTGTTCTGGCGGGTGATGTACGGCATCTCCGGGTTCGGGCTGAGCGCTCTGCCCCTGCTCGCCGGACTCGCCGCGCTCCTCACCGTCAGCCTGTTCGTGGCGCCCGGCGCCGGGCTCGGTGAGGCGCTGCGGGGCGCGGCGCTCGCGCTGGTTCCGGCGACCGTGGCCTTCGGCGCGGTGTACGCGATGCTGCTGCTCGTCGCCGTACGGCTGCTGAGCCTCCGTCTGCGCGAGGGCACGCACCCCACGCACAGCAGGGTCGGCTGGCAGGCCTGGACGGTCACGCAGCTGATGGACCAGTCCCGGGAGATGCTGTTCCCGCTGTACGCCGGGCTGGTCACGCCGGTGTGGCTGCGGTTGCTCGGGATGCGGATCGGGCGGGGCGCCGAGGTGTCGACGGTGCTCGCGCTGCCCAGCCTGACCACGGTGGGCGACGGCGCGTTCCTCGCGGACGACACGCTGACCGCGCCGTACGAGCTGGGCGGCGGCTGGATGCGGATCGGGCGCGCGCAGATCGGGCGCCGGGCGTTCCTCGGGAACTCGGGGATGACCGCGCCGGGGCGCAGCGTGCCGGACGGCGGGCTGGTCGGGGTGCTGTCGGCGACGCCGAAGAAGGCGAAGAAGGGCAGCTCGTATCTGGGGCTGCCGCCGGTGAAGCTGCCGCGCAACGCGGGCGGCGGCGACCAGAGCCGGACGTACGAGCCGCCCGCGCGGCTGCTGTGGGCGCGGGGACTGGTGGAGTTGTGCCGGATCGTTCCGGTGCTGTGCTCGGCCGCGCTGGCGGTGCTGACGGTGGCGGCGCTGAGCGCGCTGGGTGGCTGGGCGTGGCCGTTGGCCGGGGTCGTGCTGCTGACGGTGGGGGCTGCGGGGTGTGTTCTGTCCGTGGTCGCCAAGTGGCTGCTCGTGGGGCGGCACCGCAGTGGTGAGCACCCGCTGTGGAGCTCCTTCGTGTGGCGCAACGAGCTGGCCGACACGTTCGTCGAGGTGGTGGCGGTGCCGTGGCTGGCCGGGCGCGTGCCCGGTACGCCGCTGATGACGCTGTGGCTGCGTGGGCTCGGTGCCCGGATCGGCCGGGGCGCGTGGGTGGAGAGCTACTGGCTGCCGGAGACCGACCTGGTGACGCTCGGCGAGGGGGCGACCGTGAACCGGGGCTGTGTGCTCCAGACCCACCTCTTCCACGACCGGATCTTGCGGACGGATACTGTGGTGCTCCGTGAGGGCGCCACTCTGGGCCCGGGCGGAATCGTCCTGCCCGGCAGCACCGTCGGGGCCCGCACCACGCTGGGTCCGGCGTCCCTGGTGATGGCCGCGGAGTCCGTGCCCGACGACACGCGCTGGCTGGGCAACCCGATCGAGGCATGGCGTCGCTAGGCGGGACCTCCGCGGGGCCGGGGGCCGATGGACGTCGTACGAGCGCAGTGCAGGGAGCGGACGCAACAGTGGCGGTTCAGCAGTCAGTGGGTCAGGACCCGTACTTCCCGGGCAACGGTGACATCCGGTACCGGGTGCATCGCTACGAGCTCACGCTGGACTACCGGCCCGCGCCGAACCGGCTGTCGGGAACGGCGCGGATCAACGCCATCGCGGGCCGTGGCCAGCTCACCGAGTTCCAGCTGAACCTCGCGGATTTCCGGGTGGGCCGGGTGAGGGTCGACGGCCGTGCGGCGCACTACACGCACCGGGGCGGCAAGTTGCGCGTCCGCCCCGCGAAGCCGCTGCGCGCCGGTGCCGCGTTCACCGTCGAGGTGCACTGGTCGGGGAACCCCCGGCCGGTGAGCAGCCCCTGGGGCGGCCTCGGCTGGGAGGAGTTGGAGGACGGGGCGCTGGTGGCGAGCCAGCCGGTCGGGGCGCCGTCGTGGTACCCGTGCAACGACCGGCCCGCCGACAAGGCCTCGTACCAGATCTCGGTCACGACACCGTCGGCCTACGCGGTGGTGGCCGGTGGACGCCTGCTCACCCGCACGACGAAGGCCTCGACGACCACCTGGGTGTACGAGCAGGCGGCGCCGACCTCCAGCTATCTGGTGGGGCTGTCGATCGGGAAGTACGAGACCGTACTGCTGGGCGACCCGGGCCCGGGCGGGGTGCCGCAGCACGGGCACATTCCGGCGCACCTGCTCCCCCGGTTCTCCCGGGACTTCGCACGGCAGCCCGCGATGATGGAGCTGTTCCAGGAATTGTTCGGGCCGTACCCGTTCGACGAGTACGCGGTCGTCGTGACCGAGGAGGAGCTCGACGTCCCCGTCGAGGCGCAGGGGTTGTCGCTGTTCGGGTCCAACCATGTGGACGGGGCGCGTGGTTCGGAGCGGCTGGTCGCGCACGAGCTGGCGCACCAGTGGTTCGGCAACAGCGTGTCCATCGCCGACTGGCGGCAGATCTGGCTGAACGAGGGGTTCGCGAAGTACGCCGAGTGGTTGTGGTCGGAGCGCTCGGGAGGCCGCGGCGCCCAGCAACTGGCCGCCGTCGCGCACCGGTCGCTGTCCGCGCTGCCGGAGGACCTTCGGCTCGCCGATCCGGGGCGGAAGTCGATGTTCGACGACCGTCTCTACCAGCGCGGCGGGCTCACCCTGCACGCGGTGCGGTGCGCCCTGGGCGACGACGCTTTCTTCCGCATGCTGCGCGGGTGGGCGGGGTTGTACCGGGGCGGGGCGGTGACGACGGCGGCCTTCACCGCGCACGTGGCGCGGTTCGCGGACGAGTCGCTGGACGAGCTGTTCGACACGTGGGTGTACGGGACGGCGCTGCCGCCACTGCCCTCGTCCGGGACGGGTGCGGCTGTTTAGGACAATGACCGGTATGAGTACGCGTTCCTGCCCGTGCGGGCTGCTCCAGGCCTACGAGGCATGCTGCGGCCGCTACCACTCCGCAAGCGCCGCCGCCCCGACCGCCGAGGCGCTGATGCGGTCGCGGTACAGCGCCTTCGTGAAGGGGGACGCCGCGTATCTGCTGCGGACGTGGCATCCGCGGACGCGCCCCGGCACGCTGGAGCTGGACCCGGGGATGCGGTGGACCGGGCTGGAGATCCTCGACACGAGTGACGGGTCGGCGTTCCACTCCACCGGGACCGTGGAGTTCCGGGCGTCGTACCGGGGCGGCTCGCTGCACGAGCGGAGCCGGTTCGAGCGGGTCGACGGGGCCTGGGTGTACGTCGACGGGGAGTTTCTGCCGTAGCGGGTGCTACGGCGCCAGGATGTCGAGTTCCTGGAGGGCGCCGACCGTGATCTCGCGGGTCAGCTCCTCCGCGCGCACCGCGTCACCCGCGCGCACCGCCTCGGCGACCTGGACGTGCAGGGTGACGGCGGCCGGGTCGGGGTCCTCGAACATCACGTCGTGGTGGGTCCGGCCGGCCAGGACCTCGGCGACGACGTCGCCGAGGCGGGCGAACATCTCGTTGCCGGAGGCGTCCAGGATGACGCGGTGGAAGGCCATGTCGTGGACGAGGTACTCCTCGAGCTTGTGACCGCGTGAGTTGGCGACCATGCCGAGGGCGCACTCGGTGAGTTCGGCGCACTGCTCGGAGGTGGCGTGCCGGGCGGCGAGGCCCGCGGCGACCGGTTCGATCGCCGAGCGCAGCATCGTGAGGGAGCGCAGTTGCCGGGCGCGGTCCTTGCCGGCCAGGCGCCAGCGGATGACCTGCGGGTCGTAGACGTTCCACTCCGACGTCGGACGTACGGTTACGCCCACGCGGCGGCGGGACTCGACCAGGTGCATGGACTCCAGGACGCGGACCGCCTCGCGCATCACCGAGCGTGACACGTCGAAGCGCTGGGCGAGCTCGTCCGTGCGCAGGACGCTGCCCGGCGGGTATTCGCCGGCCGTGATCTCGGGGCCGAGGGTGTCCAGTACGTGGCCGTGCAGCCCCCGGCCCGGTGTGCTCATGCACTCAGCGTACGGGGTAGATCACGGAGACAAAAAGTCAGACTTATTCATCACGGCCTCTTGAATTTGTCGTACCTAATGGGTTTCAGTTGCGTCGACATCACGTGTCGACGAAGACAGCAGACAGTGAGGCAGCGATGAACACCCCCCATGTCGTCGTGGTCATGGGCGTCGCCGGCACCGGCAAGACCACCATCGGTCCCCTGCTCGCGGCCCGGCTCGGCGTTCCGTACGCCGAGGGCGACGACTTCCACCCGCAGGCCAACATCGACAGGATGTCGGCCGGTACCCCGCTCACCGACGACGACCGCCGGCCCTGGCTGGACGCCATCGGCGCGTGGGCGCACGGGCGGGCCGGGCTCGGCGGGGTGGTCAGCTGCTCGGCGCTGAAGCGGTCGTACCGCGACCGGCTGCGGGCCGCCGCGCCCGGCGTGGTCTTCGTGCACCTCACGGGTGACCGCACGCTCGTCGAGGACCGGATGTCGCACCGGCAGGGGCACTTCATGCCCACGGCGCTGCTCGACTCCCAGTTCGCCACGCTCCAGCCGCTCCAGGCAGACGAGGCCGGGGTGGACGTGGACGTCTCGGGCAACCCGGAGGAGATCACCGAGCGGGCGGCGCTCGCCCTGGAAGACCTCCCCGAGCCCGTCCAGTAACCCCTGACGGTCCCCCTCCCCCAGTCCCCCCCAACACAAGGGAACCCACCCGTGACCAGACTCAGCGTCGAGATGCTGGCAGCGGACGCACCCGAGCCGATCACCTCGGCCGGCCACGCTCAGCTGGGCATCGCCGTCCTGGCGGGCATCGCCGTCATCGTCCTGCTCATCACCAAGTCCAAGCTGCACGCGTTCCTGGCGCTGACCATCGGGTCGCTGGCGCTCGGCGCGATCGCCGGGGCACCGCTGGACAAGGTCCTCACCAGCTTCAGCACCGGCCTCGGCACCACGGTCGCCGGCGTCGGCGTGCTGATCGCCCTCGGTGCGATCCTCGGCAAGATGCTCGCCGACTCCGGGGGCGCCGACCAGATCGTCGACACCATCCTCGCGAAGGCCGGCGGGCGTTCGATGCCGTGGGCGATGGTGCTGATCGCCTCGGTGATCGGGCTGCCGCTGTTCTTCGAGGTCGGCATCGTGCTGCTGATCCCGGTGGTGCTGATGGTGGCCAAGCGCGGCAACTACTCGCTGATGCGGATCGGCATCCCGGCGCTCGCGGGCCTGTCCGTCATGCACGGCCTGGTGCCGCCGCACCCCGGTCCGCTGGTCGCGATCGACGCGGTCCAGGCCGACCTCGGGGTGACGCTGGCCCTCGGTGTCCTCGTCGCCATACCCACGGTGATCATCGCCGGTCCGCTGTTCTCGCGGTACGCGGCCCGCTGGGTGGACGTGCCCGCGCCGGACCGCATGATTCCGCAGCGTGCTTCGGAGGACCTGGAGAAGCGTCCCGGCTTTGGCGCCACGCTCTTCACGGTTCTGCTGCCGGTACTCCTGATGCTGGCCAAGGCGCTGGTCGACATCGTCGTGGACGACCCGGAGAACCTGGTCCAGCGGGTCTTCGACGTGATCGGTGCCCCGATGATCGCCCTGCTCGCCTCCGTGCTGGTCGGCATCTTCACGCTGCTGCGGCCCGCCGGTTTCTCCAAGGAGCGGATCTCGCCGCTCGTCGAGAAGAGCCTCGCGCCGATCGCGGGCATCCTGCTGATCGTCGGCGCGGGCGGCGGCTTCAAGCAGACGCTGATCGACACCGGGGTGGGCCAGATGGTCCTGGACATCTCCAAGGACTGGTCGATTCCCGCGCTGCTGCTGGCCTGGCTGATCGCGGTGGCGATCCGGCTGGCGACCGGCTCGGCGACGGTGGCGACGGTCTCCGCCGCCGGTCTGGTCGCCCCGCTCGCGGCCGACATGTCGACCACACACGCCGCCCTGCTGGTCCTCGCCATCGGCGCCGGCTCGCTGTTCTTCAGCCATGTCAACGACGCCGGGTTCTGGATGGTGAAGGAGTACTTCGGGCTGAGTGTCGGCCAGAACATCAAGACCTGGTCGGTCATGGAGACGATCATCTCGGTGGTCGCCGGCGGCATCGTCCTGCTGTTGTCCCTCGTGATCTAGGAGTGCCGGCGATGACGGCTCACCCCCTCTTCGACATCAGCGGCCGTACCGCCCTGGTGACCGGCTCCAGCCGGGGCATCGGACTCGCGCTCGCCCGTGGTCTGGCGGAGGCCGGCTGCACGGTCGTCCTGAACGGACGCGACAAGGACCGGCTCGCCGAGGCCGCCGCCGGGCTGCCCGGCGACCGGGTGCACACGGCGGCGTTCGACGTGACCGACGGATCGTCCGTGGCGGACGGGATCGCGGACGTCGAGGAGCGGGTGGGCCCGCTCGACATCCTCGTCAACAACGCGGGCATGCAACTGCGCGCACCGCTGCTGGAGTTCACCGACTCCGACTGGCACCGGATCCTGGACACCAACCTGACCAGTGCCTTCCTGGTCGGCCGGGAGGCAGCGCGCCGGATGACGGGGCGCGGCCACGGAAAGATCATCAACATCTGCTCGTTGCAGAGCGAGGTGGTACGGCCCGGGATCGCGCCGTACGCCGCCACCAAGGGCGCGCTGAAGATGCTCACCAAGGGCATGTGCGCGGACTGGGGTCCGAGCGGTGTTCAGGTCAACGGGCTCGGCCCGGGCTACATCGAGACGGAGCTGACGCGGCCGCTGGTCGAGGACGAGGAGTTCAGCGCCTGGGTGCGGCGGCGCACCCCGGCCGGCCGCTGGGGCCGCACCCAGGACCTGGTGGGCGGGGTGCTGTTCCTCGCCTCCCCCGCGGCCGACTTCGTCAGCGGGCAGGTGCTGTATGTCGACGGCGGCATGACGAGCGTGCTGTGACCCTTCAGGAGGCTGTGATGCTGGGTTGTGTGATCCACGGCCAAGGTGACCTGCGGCTCGCGGAGTTGCCGGTTCCGGTGCCCGGGCCGGGGCAGGCGCTGGTCGCCGTCCGCTACGGCGGGGTGTGCGGGTCCGATCTGCACTACTGGCGGCACGGCGGAGTCGGGGACTTCCGGCTCCGGGAGCCGATGGTGCTCGGGCACGAGGTAGTCGGGACGGTGGTCGAGTACGGTGCCGGCGCGTCGGGGCCGGCCCCGGGGGCCGCTGTCGCCGTGCATCCGGCGACGCCGTGCGGGGTGTGTCCGGAGTGCTCGGACGGTCGGCGGAACGTCTGCCGGGACACCCGGTATCTGGGCAGTGCGGCGCGCTTTCCGCATGTGCAGGGGGGATTCGCGGCGCACGTGGTCGTGCCCTGCGAGCAGTTGCGGGCGTTGCCTGATGGTCTTGAGCTGAGCCGGGCCGCACTCGCCGAACCGCTGTCCGTCGCCCTGCACGCGGTGCGGCGGGCCGGGGAGGTGGCCGGGCGGCACGTCCTGGTGACCGGTGCCGGGCCCATCGGCTGTCTCGTGGTCGCGGCGGCGAAGGCGGCCGGGGCGGTACGGGTGACCGTCACGGATCTGCTGCCCGAGGCGCTGGAGTATGCCCGGATCGCCGGTGCCGACACGGTCGTACTTGCCGATGACCCGGACGACTCCGGGTGGCCCGGTGAAGTGGACGTGGCGATCGAGGCGTCCGGGGTGGCGGCGGGGCTCGACACGTGTCTGCGGTGGGTGCGGCGTGGTGGGGTCGTGGTGCAGTTGGGGATGCTGCCGCCGGGGCTCAGTGCGTTTGCGGGGAACCTTGTGGTGAGTCGGGAGATCGAGTTGCGGGGAGCGTTTCGCTTCGACGGGGAGTTCGATCAGGCGCTGGAGTTGCTGGCGGGGCAGGCGGCGTTCGACGGGCTGATCAGTGCGGTGGTTCCCGTGGGGGAGGCCGAGGCGGCTTTTGCGCTGGCGGCTGATCGGAGTCGGTCGTGCAAGGTGCTGTTGGATTTCGCCGTGACACCGTAGGAGGGTGGGGTGGTCGGGCGGGTGCGGGTGCGTTGGGGTTGTTCGCGCAGTTCCCCGCGCCCCTTGTGCCTCAGCGCCGTCGGGGTGTCGTGAACGGGCGGGTGCGGGTCGGTTGTGGCCTGTCGCGCATTTCCCCGCGCCCCCGAGGAACACCTACCGGCGCCATAGGGGGTGCTCTCTGTCTGCCCACTCTCTGCTCACCGAGCCCGTGCGCATGCCTTTGCGGGATTCCGGGTCGGCCAGGGCCATGCCGATGTGGCCGGCCAGGACTATGCCGATGGTGAGGGCCAGCCAGTCGTGGACGAACGTCGCGCTGGTGCGCCACAGGAGAGGGGTGAGGTGGGTGAACCACATCATGAGGCCGGTGCCGAGCATGACGAGCGTGGCGCCGGCGATCCAGGACGCGTAGAGCTTCTGGCCGGCGTTGAACTTGCCCGCGGGGCGGGACGCGTGCCGCTTGTCGCGGTGCAGGGCGGCCCGCAGCCAGGTGCGGTCGTGCGGGCCGAAGCGGTTGAGGTGGCCGAGGTCGGTACGGAGGGCGCGGGAGGCGAGGCCCGCCAGGAGCGGGACGGGCAGGGCTAGGCCGGTCCACTTGTGCAGGGTGACGACGAGAGCCCGGCGGCCGACGAGTTCGGCGAGCTGGGGGACGTAGAGGCAAGCCGCCGTCAGTACGCAGACGCCCATGAGCGCGGCCGTCGTGCGGTGAACCCAGCGCTCGGTCCGGCTGAAGCGCCTGACAGCGACCGCGGTGTCAGGTCGTGGGCTCATCGTCACGTCCGTTCGAGCGGCCCACCCAGGCGTCGACGTCGTAGCCGCGCTCCTCCCAGTAGCCCGGCCGGACCTCGTCGGTGACGGTGATGCCGGAGAGCCACTTGGCGGACTTGTAGAAGTACATGGGCGCCACGTAGAGGCGGACCGGGCCGCCGTGGGAGTGGCCGAGGTCCTTGTCCTGCATCCGCAGGGCGACCAGGACGTCCGCGCGGCGGGCCTGGTCGAGTGTGAGGCTCTCGGTGTAGGTGCCGTCGAAGCAGGTGAAGCGGATGGCCTTGGCCGTGGGGCGGACCCCGGCCGCGTCGAGCAGCCGGGACAGGCGTACGCCCTCGAAGGGGGTGTCGGGAACCCGCCAGCCGGTGACGCACTGGACATCGCGGACCAGGCGGGTCTGCGGCAGCCCCTTGAGGTCGGCCAGGGTGTAGGTCTTGGGGCGGTCGACCAGGCCGCCCACCTTCAGGCGGTAGGTGCCGGCGTTCTTGCGCGGGACGGACGAGGCGACCGAGTAGTAGCGGAAGCCGCCGCCGTTCGGGAGCAGTCCGGTCAGGCCGGTGGGGTCCTTGTCGGCGGCGCCGCCGAGGAAGCCCTCCAGGCCGCGTTGCAGTTGGGGCGCGGCGACCACCCCGAGGGCGCCCAGACCGAGGGTGCCGAGGAAGACGCGGCGGCCGACCGGGGTGCCCCGTTGTTCGGGATGTCCGTCGTTCATGCCCTCATGTACGTCCTCGTTCACCTTCTCATTCGAACACCCGCGGCCCCGTCAGGACAGGGATCGCGGGTGCTCGTCAGAGTTCCGTAACCACTTCTTACGCGGCCGGGGTCAGGACGACGCCGCCTTGTCCAGCTGGAACGCCTCGTTGCCGAGCCCGATCCGGGCGTGCTTCTCGGGGGCGCGGGCGCGCAGCACCAGGCCCAGGACCAGGCCGGCGGCCAGGGCGAGGCCGATGGTGCCGGGCAGTATCCAGCTCAGCGAGGAGTCCGGGCCGGCTCCGACGAGGACCTCGAAGTCCTTCACGGTGTAGCCGGCGATCACGAGCAGGGCGAGGCCCGCCAGCGCGGAGGTGACCAGTCGCCAGGCCTGGGCGCCCGCGGCACCCCGGCGGACGAAGAAGACGACGACCGACAGGGAGGCCGCCGCCATCAGCACGATCACGCCGAGGGCGCCGATGTTGCCGAACCAGGTGAACAGTTGCAGGACGGGCGCGGTCGGATCGCCGGCCGGCTTGTCGTCGGCGATCGCGAAGGCGGCCACGACCACCACGGCCACCACGGTCTGGAGCAGCGAGCCGGTGCCCGGAGCGCCGCTGGTGCCGCTGGTGCGGCCGAAGGCGGCGGGCAGCAGACCTTCGCGGCCCATGGCGAAGGCGTACCGGGCGACGACGTTGTGGAAGCTGAGCAGGGCGGCGAACATGCCGGTGACGAACAGGACGTGCAGGACGTCCGTGAAGGTGCCGCCGAGGCGGGACTCGGTGAGGAAGAACAGCAGTCCGGCGCTCTGCTTCTGGGCCGTGCCGACGATCGCGGCGGGGCCGGTGGCGACGGTGAGGGCCCAGCTGCTCAGCGCGAAGAAGACGGCGACCCCGCCGACGGCGAGGAACATCACGCGCGGCACCAGGACGTGCGGGCGGCTGGTCTCCTCGGCGTACACGGGTGCCTGCTCGAAGCCGAGGAACGCGGCGATGCAGAAGCACAGCGCGGTGCCGACGCCCGCGCCGGTGAGGGTGTCGGGGTTGAAGGCGTGCAGCGAGAGGCCTTCCTTGCCGGGGTCGGTGAGGGCGGCGACATCGAAGATCACGACGAGGAGCACCTCGATGACGAGCAGCACGCCGAGCACGCGCGCGTTGACGTCGATCTTCAGCCAGCCCAGCAGGCCGACGGCGAGCGCGGCCACGAGCGCCGGTATCCACCAGGCGATCTCCACCCCGGCGTAAGTGGCGAGGAGCCCGGAGACCTCGAAGCCGAAGATGCCGTAGATGCCGATCTGGAGCGCGTTGTAGGCGACGAGGGCGACCAGGGCGGCGCCCGCGCCGGCGGTGCCGCCGAGGCCGCGGGAGATGTACGCGTAGAAGGCGCCCGCGTTGTGGACGTGGCGGCTCATCTCGGCGTACCCGATGCTGAACAGGATCAGGACGACGCCGAGGACGACGAAGAGCAGCGGCTGGCCGACGATGCCCATCACTGCGAATGTAGTGGGCATGACACCCGCGACCACCATGAGCGGGGCGGTCGCGGCGAGGACGGAGAGCAGCAGTCCTCCGGTGCCGAGCCGGTCGGCGCGCAGGGCACGCTCCTGCCCCTTGAACGTACTGATGCCGCCGGCGACGGCTGTGCTCGTGCTCGAACTGTCCGTGGTCATCGGGAGAGCGTCCTCACTTCTGGTTTTCCGGGGTGTCAGGCCGTGCCGAGCGCGGCGGCGCGGGCGGCGGCGAAGGCGGCGTGCGGGTCGCGGTCCGGGTACGACCAGGGCGCCGGGGTGGCGTGCCGGCCGATCCGGTGGAACAGGGCGGCGGCCTCGGCGCCCCGCCCCTCGCAGAACTTGGCGTGGGCGAGGAAGTTCAGGTCGATCAGCCGGCGCGGGTGCCCCTCCAGTTCCCACTCCAGCCACCAGTCGAAGGCGGCCTTCATCACCTGCCGGGCGCGGCGGCCCGTCCAGTGGCCCGAGGCGGCCGGATCGACGGGTTCGTGCCCGGCGGCGGCCAGCGCGCGGTAGCGCTCGGCGTGCGCGATGACCGGCAGGATCGCGAGCGGCGAGTCGGCGGGTGCCTGTTCGGCGGCCCAGCCGGCGAAGTCGTAGACCTCGTGCAGCGGGTCCGGGCCGGCCTCGGTGCGGCGTCCGGCGAGCCGGGCGACCATCAGGTGGTGGGCGTGGTGGTGGTCGGCGTACCGGGCGCGGACCTGCTCGAAGGTCCGGACCACGTCCTGGTCGGTGCCGACCGCGCACTCCAGCAGGAGCAGACCGAGCCAGGGCGTGGGATCGGCGGGGGCGCGGGCGGCGGCTGCCGCGCAGGCCTCGCGGGCCCGGACCGGCTTGCCCTTGCCGTGCAGGGCGCGCCGGACCTGGGCAAGGGCCAGCAGAACGGCGGCGTCGGCGGACTCGGGTTCGGCGAGCAGCCACTCACGGGCCCATGCGGCGCAGTAGGGCTCCCGTGCGAGGACCGTGACGCGGTGGCCGCGCCGGTCCCAGTCGTCCGCGGTGTGGACCAGCAGGGAGCGGGCGTTCTGCCAGCGGCCCTGCGCCAGCGCGGCGCGCGCGGCCACGAGGTCGGCGTCGTCGAGGGCCTCGTCGAAGGCCTGAGACGCACGTCTGCGGCCACGACCGAGGGGAGGCGGGGGTGGGGGCACCGCGGAACTTCCTCACGCGCTCTTCTTGTGTTCCGGCTCACGGCGGTTGATGGAGCGCGTGTGTGCGCTTCGCCATGAACTGATCACACACAGCCAACCCCCAGCCAACGGTTGACGTCAAGGGCCGCAAGGCCGTTACACGCGTCAACTGGCGTTACCAGCGAGGGTTTTGTGATCAAAGGGGATCCAGAGGATGCCGGGACGTGCATCCCATTTATCCGTTTCGCCCTTTGTGGCGTGCGTCATAGTGCTGGGCGGTCACCACCGCTCACGATGGGACGACGTACGGGCGCGCCGGGCGGAGCCGGCCGGTACAGTCGGCCCTTACGCCATCGTGACCCGACCTGATGATCGAGGTACACCGCGTGTCGGTTCTGATACTGGTGCTCGCCGTGAGTGCCGCCTGCTGTCTGGGCTTCGGCTTCGTGCTTCAGCAGAACGCGGCCCAGCGCGCCCCGCTCAACGACTTCCTGTCCTTCCGGCTGCTGATCGACCTGGTGAAGGTGCCGCGCTGGCTCGGCGGCATCGCGCTGATGGTGGTCGGCATGGCGCTGGGCGCCGCCGCGCTGGGACAGGGCGAGCTGTCGCTGGTGGAGCCGCTGCTCGCGACGAACCTGCTCTTCGCGCTCGCGCTGTCCCGCCGGCAGACCCGGCAGCCGCTCGGCCGCCAGGGCTGGGCAGGGCTTCTGCTGCTGGCGGGCGGAGTGAGCGCGTTCATCGTGGCGGGCGAGCCACACGGCGGCGCCGCGACAGCCGATCCGATGCGTCAGTGGCTGATCATCGGGGCCATGACCGGGCTCGCCCTGCTCCTCACAGCGCACGCCAAGCGCTCCCGGCTGGGCTCCGGGCCGGTGCTGCTGGCCGTGGCCGCCGGGCTTCTGTACGGCGTGCAGGACGCGCTGACCCGGGTGAGCGGGGAGAAGTTCGCCGAGGGCGGCTTCGCCGGGCTGCTGACCGGCTGGCAGCCGTACGCCGTCCTCGCGCTGGGCGTCACGGGGCTGCTCCTCGTGCAGAGCGCCTTCGAGACCGCGTCCCTGCGCAAGTCGCTGCCCGCCCTGACCGCGGCGCAGCCGATCGCCGGGATCATCTGCGGCGTCGGCTTCCTGGGCGACCGGCTGCGGACCGACGCGGTGGCGCTGAGCTGGGAGGCGGGCGGTCTCCTCGCCGTGGTGGCCGGGATCATGCTGCTGGGGCTGCATCCGGCCATGCCGACGGGGACGGTGGAGCGGGCACACGTGGGGCGGCTTCAGCCGCAGCCGCAGCCGCAGTGACGTCTCGCACCCTGCTTGGATGAGGGCATGAGTGCTGATGAGGGCATGGGTGCTGTGGGCGGGGGCGTGAGTGCCGCGGGTGAGGGCTTGAGTGCCGCGGGCGAGCGCGTGAGCGCCGCTGACGAGATCCTCGACATCGTCGACGAGAACGACCGGGTCATCGGGCAGTCGCCCCGGGGCGAGGCGTACGCCAGGCGTCTGCGGCACCGCTGTGTGTTCATCCAGGCCCGGGACGCCGCGGGGCGGATCTTCGTGCACCGCCGGACGCCGACCAAGCTGGTCTTCCCCTCCCTGTACGACATGTTCGTCGGCGGAGTGGTGGGCGCCGGCGAGACCTACGACGCGGCGGCCCTGCGCGAGGCCGAGGAGGAACTGGGCGTGCCGGGTCTGCCGCTCCCGCGGTACCTCTTCAAGTTCCTCTACGACAACGGCGCCGGCCAGACCTGGTGGTCGGCGGTGTACGAGGTCCGCTGCGACGCTCCGGTCCAGCCGCAGGCCGAGGAGGTGGCCTGGCACGACTTCCTGCCCGAGGACGAGGTGCGGCGGCGCCTGGGCGACTGGGAGTGGGTGCCGGACGGGCTGGCGGCGTACGAGCGGCTCAGGGCGTTTCGGTCGATGGGCTGAGCGGGCTGTCGCCCGGGGCGGACCGAACCGTGGCGGGCGGCACCGCCAGCCCCCGGCGACCGCGTCCCCGGTAGGGTCGCGCACGTGATCGAGTTCGTACGGAACGTCCGGTTGTGGTTCGCTCCCGCGCAGGTGCGGAAGGACGGCGAGACGCCCGACTACCGGTTCTCGCTGGCGAACGAACGCACCTTCCTGGCCTGGCTGCGCACCGCGCTCGCCCTGATCGGCGGCGGCTTCGCCGTCGACCAGTTCCTGCCGGACCTGCGCTGGGGCTGGCGCGTGGGGCTGGCGCTCGCGCTGCTGGCCGCGGGCGTGCTGTGCTCGCTGCGGGCGGTCAACCACTGGGTGCGCTGCGAGCGGGCCATGCGCCGGGGCGAGGACCTGCCGGTGTCCCGGTTCCCGGCGGTGCTGAGCCTCGTCGTCGCGATCGTCGCCCTCGCCATGGTCGTCGTGGTGCTCGTGGGGTGGGAGGGGTGAACGCGCCGGCGGCCCGGCGGCAGGACCCCGACCGCGACCCCGGGCTGCAACCCGAGCGGACCCGGCTCGCGTGGCGGCGTACGACGCTGTCGGGCACGGTCGCCGCCGTGCTCGCCGTGAAGACCGCGCTCCACGGCGGGGCGTCGGCGCCCGGGCTCGTCGCGTGCGCGCTGTGCTGCGTCCTGTGGCTGGGCTTCCTGAGCATCGCTCACCGCCGTATCCGCGCCCTCTCGGCCACCGCCACCCCTGCCGCGTTCGCGCCCCGGCACGCCACGGCCGCGGTGCTGTGCACGATGGCGTTGGCGGTGTGCGGGGCGGCGCTCGTGCTCTAGGGACGGGACGCCGCGGAGGGTCGGCCGCCGGGGCGTCCCGCACCCGGACGCCGGACGCCGCACGCCGGGGCACCGCACGGCAGGGCATCGGACGCCCTGGTACCGCACGCCGGACGCCAGGGGGGACGCCGCGGAGGCCGCCCGCCGGGGCAGGGCACGACGGGACGCCGCCGGCCAGGGCACCGCCCGCCGGGACGCCGGACGCCAGTAGGCAGGACGCGGCAGGCGCCGGTCGCCGGAGCACCGCCCGCCGCACGCCAGGACGCCGGACGCCAGGGCAGGACGCGTGGCGCCGGTCGCCGGGCACCGGGCACCGGGACGCCAGCCAGGACGCCGGACGCGAGGACATCGCACGCCGGGGCAGTGGACGCCAGGGCACCGCACACAGGGGCACCGAGACGCCGGACGCCAGTAGGCAGGACGCCGCAGGCGCCGGTCGCCGGAGCACCGCCCGCCGCACGCCAGGACGCCGGACGCCGCGCGTCAGGGCACCGCACGTCGGCCACCTGCGGGCGGAACGCCGCGGGCACCGGCCGCCGGGACACCGCACGACGAGACACCGCACGACGGGACGCCCGGAACGCCGGACCCAAGCCAGGCCGCGGACACCGCACGCCGGCCACCTGCGGGCGGAACGCCGCGGGCACCGGTCGCCGGGACACCGCACGCCCGGACAGGACACCGGACGCCAGGGGACAGGACGCCGCAGGGGCCGGTCGCCAGGGTGCAGCCGGTGGCTACGTCTCCTCCTGCTCCCAGTCCACCGTCACGACGATCTTGCCGCGGGTCCGGCCCTCCTCGTTGAGCCGGTACGCGTCCGCCGCTCGTTCCAGCGGGAACGCCTCGGAGACGTGCATGCGCACCACGCCCTGTTCCGCCAGGCCGGACAGACGCTGGAGGTCCTCGGCGTCGGGGCGGACGAAGTAGTAGCGGCCGCCGTAGGTCACGACGCCGACGTCGGCGATCGACACCAGGCGGCCCTCGGGGGCCAGCAGGTTGGCCGAGACCTTCAGCGCGTCCCCGCCGACCGTGTCGAGCACCGCGTCCACCCCCTCGGGCGCCAGCCCGCGCACGCGCTCGCCCAGGCCCTCGCCGTACGTCACCGGCTCCCCGCCGAGGCCGCGCACGAAGTCGTGGTTGGGCTCACTCGCCGTGCCGATCACCCGGGCGCCGAGGTGGGCGGCGAGCTGCACGGCGATCGAGCCGACACCGCCGGCCGCGGCGTGCACCAGGACCGTCTCGCCCCGCTTCACCTGGAGCACCTTGACCAGCACCTGGTAGGCGGTGAGCCCGACCAGCGGCAGTCCGGCCGCCTCCTCGAAGGAGAGGTTGCGCGGCTTGCGCGCGAGGGTGCGCAGGGGCGCGGCCACGTACTCGGCGAAGGTGCCGCGGGAGAGGAAGTCCTCGCGTACGTACCCGATGACCTCGTCCCCGACGTCGAACTCCGACACGGCCACGCCGGGGCGTACGACGACGCCCGAGACGTCCCAGCCGGGCACCACGGGGAAGGCGGCTTCGAAGAGCCCCTCGAGATGGCCCTCGCGGGCCTTCCAGTCGACGGGGTTCACGGACGCCGCCCGCACCTTCACCAGCACCGAGTCCGGGCCGACCTTGGGATCGCGGACCTCGCCGAACGCCAGCACCTCGGGTCCGCCGTACCGTGAGTAGCTGATGGCCTTCATGGCTCCGACCCTCCGGGCTCGCCGCGAGGCACGCAAGCCGGGATGGCCTGAACGAACCGGCCGGAACCTCCCCGGCGCCCCGCGGCGGGGGTCGTCGGCCTATCGTGGCTCCGATCACGTTTCGGCCCCGCTCTGGACGACATACCGACCGGTCGGCATCATGAGTCGAGAACTGTTCACCTGCCCGTAGGAGCGACGCATGAGCCTCGACCACCCGCCCGGACTCGACCTGGACCGGCTGCGCGGCCTGCTCGACCGCGAGCGGCCCGGCCTGGTGAGCGGCGCCCTGTCCGGCCGGCTGATCGAGGGCGGACGGTCGAACCTCACGTACGCCGTCTCCGACGGCACCTCCCGGTGGGTCGTACGGCGGCCCCCGCTCGGTCATGTCCTCGCCACCGCGCACGACATGAAGCGCGAGCACCGCGTGATCAGCGCGCTGCACCCCACCGCCGTGCCGGTTCCGCGGCCGGTGCTGCTGTGCGAGGACGAGGAGGTGCTCGGCGCGCCGTTCTACGTCATGGAGTTCGTCGAGGGCACGCCGTACCGTACGGCCGACCAGCTCGCCCCGCTCGGTCCGGAGCGGACCCGGGGCGCGGTGCTGAACCTGGTGGACGCCCTGGTGGAGCTGCACGCGGTGGACCCGGGCGAGGTGGGGCTCGCGGACTTCGGCCGGCCCGAGGGCTTCCTGGACCGGCAGCTGCGACGCTGGGGCAAGCAGCTGGACGCCTCACGCAACCGCGAGCTGGCCGGGATCGACGAGCTGCACGCGACGCTCGGACGGCGGCTGCCCTCCTCCCCCGCCCCGGCCGTGGTGCACGGCGACTACCGGCTGGACAACGTCCTGATCGGCGAGGACGACCGCATCAAGGCGATTCTCGACTGGGAGATGTCCACCCTGGGCGACCCGCTCACCGACCTGGGCCTGCTGGCGATGTACAGCCTGCCCCTCGACGCTCCTGACTCCCCCGTCTCCACGACGGCCGAGGCGCCTGGGCACCCGGACCCGGCCGAACTGATCGAGCGGTACGCCGCCCGCTCGGGGCGCGACGTCTCCGCGGTCTCCTGGTACACGGCGTTCGCCTGGTTCAAGCTCGCCGTGATCCTGGAGGGCATCCACTACCGCTACACCCTGGGCCAGACGGTCGGGCGCGGCTTCGACCGCATCGGCGACCTGGTCCCCGTCTTCATCGAGCACGGTCTCACCACTCTTCAGGAAGGCTGACGGACATGGACTTCGCGTTCGACGCGCGCACCGAGGAGCTGCGCGGCAAGCTGCTGGCCTTCATGGACGAGTACGTCTATCCGGCCGAGGCCGTCGCGCACGAGCAGCGGGCCCTGCTCGCCTCGCCGTGGCAGACCCCGGCGGTGGTCGAGGAGCTGAAGGCCGAGGCGCGCAGGCAGGGCCTGTGGAACCTCTTCCTGCCGGACTCCGAGTACGGCGCGGGGCTCACCAACCTCCAGTACGCGCCGCTCGCCGAGATCATGGGGCGCTCCCCGCAGCTCGCCCCGACGGTGACGAACTGCGCGGCACCCGACACGGGCAACATGGAGGTCCTCACCCAGTTCGGCGACAAGCAGCAGCGCAAGCAGTGGCTGGAGCCGCTGCTGGCCGGTGAGATCCGCTCGGCGTTCGCGATGACCGAGCCCGACGTGGCCTCCTCGGACGCCACGAACATCACGACGCACATCGAGCGGGACGGTGACGAGTACGTCGTCACCGGCCGCAAGTGGTACATCTCCGGGGCGATGCACCCGGACTGCAAGATCTTCATCGTGATGGGCAAGACGGACCCGGAGGGTTCGGACATCCGCCGTCAGCAGTCGATGATCCTGGTCCCCCGTGACACGCCGGGCGTGACGATCAAGCGCGCGATGCAGGTCTTCGGCTACGAGGACCACTACCACGGCGGCCACGCCGAGGTGATCTTCGACCACGCGCGCGTGCCGGCGTCGAACCTCATCGGTGAGGAGGGCGGCGGCTTCGCCATCGCACAGGCGCGGTTGGGTCCCGGCCGGATCCACCACTGCATGCGGCTGATCGGGATGGCGGAGCGGGCGATCGAGCTGATGTGCCGGCGGGCCGTGTCCCGTACCGCCTTCGGGAAGACGCTGGCCCAGCAGGGTGTGGTGCACAACTGGATCGCGGATGCGCGGGTGACCGTGGAGCAGTTGCGGCTGCTGGTGCTGAAGACGGCGTGGCTGATGGACACGGTCGGGAACAGGGGGGCGCACACCGAGATCCAGTCGATCAAGATCGCCACGCCTCGCGCGGTGGTGGACATCCTCGACCGGGCGATCCAGTTGCACGGTGCGGGGGGTGTGAGCCAGGACTTCCCGCTGGCGGAGCTGTACGCGGGGGCGCGGACGCTGATGATCGCCGACGGGCCGGACGAGGTGCATCAGCGGTCGCTGGCGCGGCGGGAGCTGAAGCGGTACGTGTGACGCGGCGGGGCGGCGGGAGGGCTCCTCGCCCCCGCCGCCCCTACCCTTCCCCAAGCTCTCGGCTTCGCTCGAGCAGGGGCCCCGCATCATCCCCAGGGGCTCCGCCCGTTCGACCCCGCCAGGGGGCTCCGCCCCCTGGACCCCCATCGGCCTGACGGCCTCGTCCTCAAACGCCGGACGGGCTGGGTTGGACCAGCCCGAGCAGCTACGGGCGCAGGGCGCGCAGCAGCAGGTCCGCCAGGTGGTCGGCTACCTGTCGGGGGCTCATGGGGCCCTCGGGCCGGTACCACGTCGACAGGTGGTGGACGGACCCGAAGTGGTAGTCGACCACCAGGTCCGCCGGGGTCGCCTCGGAGAAGACGCCCGACTGCTGGCCCTCCTCGATCAGCGCGCGGAAGCGTTCGTGGTAGCGCCGCCGCTCCGCGCGCACCTGCTTGTCCTTCTCCGGGCTCAGATGGTGCATCGACCGCCAGAAGATCATCGCGTCGTCGAGATTGTCGATGGTCGTCACCACGACGTCCGCGGCCGCGGCCCGCAGCCGCTTCTCCACCGGCTCGTCGGAGTCCGCGACGGCGTCGAGTCTCTCCTGCTGGATGCGCAGCACGCGCGCGTACACCTCGTGCAGGAGGTCGTCCTTGGAGCCGAAGTAGTGGTACAGAGCACCTTTGGTGACCCCTGCCGCCTCGACGATCTCCTGCACCGAGGTGCGGTCGTAGCCCTGCTCGGCGAAGAGCCGGGTGGCGGCGGCCAGGAGCCGCTGAGGTACGGGGATGCCGTCCGAGTCCGTCGTCCTGGGCACTGCCGCCACCTGCCTTTCCGTACTGCTGTCAGTTGCCTTGCGTCCGGGAACGAAGCTCCCGACGGAGGATCTTCCCACTGGCCGTCTTCGGCAAGTCCGGCAGGATCTCCACCTGGCGCGGATATTTGTAAGCGGCCAGTCTCTCCTTGCAGTAGGCGGCGAGTGCATCCGGGGCCGTGTCGGCGTCCGGACGCAGGCTGATGTACGCCTTGACGGTCTCCCCGCGATACCCGTCGGGCACGCCGACGACAGCGGCCTCGCGCACCGCCGGGTGCGTGTAGAGCACGTCCTCGACCTCGCGCGGCCACACCTTGAAGCCGGACGCGTTGATCATGTCCTTCTTGCGGTCGACGACGTACAGCCAGCCCTGCTCGTCCATGAAGCCGATGTCGCCGGTGCGCAGTTCGGCGCCGGGGAAGGTCTCGGCGGTGGCGTCGGGGCGCCGCCAGTAGCCGGGCACGACCTGCGGGCCGCGGACGACGATCTCGCCCTGCTCGCCGAAGGGGACCTCTTCGCCGTTGTCGTCGACGATCCGTACGACCGTGTCGGGGCCGGGCAGGCCGACCGCGAGGGTCCCGGAGACCGGGTCGACGGGCGCCTCCAGGCCGGGCGGCACAAAGGCGCAGGGCGCGGTGCACTCGGTCAGGCCGTAGCCGTTGCGGATGTACGGCCCGAAGCCCGCCCGGAACTTCTCCACCAGCGCGGGCGGCAGCGGGGCGCCGCCGGAGGAGATCACCCGGAAGGAGGAGAAGTGGTCGCGGGTGACGGACGGGTGGGCGGCCAGCGCCATGAAGGCCGTGGACGGGCCGACGGTGTAGTGCGGGCGGTGCTCGGCGAACGCGTCGAGCACCACGCCCGCCTCGAAGCGGTAGGCCAGCACGAGCGTGCCCGCGCTGTTCAGGCAGGCGCCGAACTGGCAGACCATTCCGGTGATGTGGAACAGCGGCGCCAGCGCGAAGTACACGGGCCGCTCGGGCAGCCCCAGGCCGGTCCGCTGCCGCTCGGCGTTGTACATGATGTTGCCGTGCGTGTTGGTGGCGCCCTTGGGCGTGCCGCTGGTGCCCGAGGTGTAGCTGATCAGCGCGATGCCGGAGGGAGCGGGGTCCCGGTCCTCGGGCGCCTTGTGCCCGGACCGCGCCACAGTCACCAGGTCATCGGCATCCGGGGCCTGCGGCAGCCGCTCGAAGGTCAGCACGCGCGCGTCGCCCCGCGTCTGGAAGTCCAGCTCGCAGCCGGTGAGCACGATCCGCACGGGCGAGTCCGCCGCGGTCTCGCGCAGATACGACTCCCACGCCCGGTCCGAGCAGATCAGCGCGGCGACCTCGCCGTCCCGCAGGACGTGGGCCACCTCGCCCGACTTGTACATCGGGTTGACGGGTACGACGACCGCGCCCGCCTTCCAGGCGCCCAGCACGGCGAGCACGAAGTGCGGGGAGTTCTGGAGCAGCACCGCGACCCGGTCGCCGCGCTCCAGGCCGCGCGCCGCGAGATGCCCGGCGACGGAGTCGCTGAGCTCGTCGACGTCCCGGTAGGTCAGGCGGCCGTCGAAGTAGGCCAGGAAGTCGCTGTCGGGCGTCTCGGCCACCGCCCGGCGCAGGGCGTGCACGAGGGAGCCGGCGGGGGTTATCGCGCCCTTCTGGGCGTCGCTCAGCAGATCCAGCCAGGGTTTGGCCGCGTAACGGGACTCGGTCACCGGTTCTCCTCCCACTGCTGCTGGATGCGGTTCATGCCGGTCAGCCAGCGGTCGGGGTCACCGGCCCGGGCCTGGTGGTACGCGGCGACCTCGGGGTGCGGCAGGATCAGGAAGCGGTCCTCCTCGATGCCCTTGACCAGGGCGTCCGCCACGGCCTCGGGCTCGATCGCGGTCGGCTGGAGCACCAGGTCGCCCGCGCTGCCGGTGGCGGCCAGCATGTCGGTGCGGACGCCCTGCGGGCAGATGGCGTGGACCCTCACACCCCGGTGCCGGTAGGTCAGCGAGAGCCACTCGGCGAAGGCGAGGGCGCCGTGCTTGGTGATGGCGTAGGGCGCGGCGCCGATCATGGTGAGCAGCCCGGCGGCGGAGACGGTGGAGACGAACCGGCCGCTGCCCCGCTCCAGCCAGGCGGGCAGCAGCTCATGAGCGGCCCGGACATGCGCCATGACGTTCACGTCCCAGGAGGTCGCCCATGCCTTCTCGTCCAAGGGCGCGTCCGCGTGACCGCCCTCGAACGCGACACCGGCGTTGGCGCAGTAGACGTCGACGGTTCCGTCGAGCGCGTCCCGGGCCTCGCCGACGATCGCCGAGGCATCACCGGGCACGGCGATGCCTCCGACCTCGTCCGCGACGTGCTTGGCCCGCTCGGCGTCGAGATCGTTGACCACGACCCGTGCGCCCTCTGCGGCGAAGCGGCGGGCCAACGCGGCACCGATTCCGCCACCGGCCCCCGTGACAACCACTCCGGACCCCTGAAAGGCTCCCACCATCGCTCTCCTTAGACGCGGCTCAGCAACAGCGCCAGACTAACCGGTCGGTATGTACCACGGAAGGGGTGACGGCAACGCCACAGGCGGCCCGCAGCCTCCCCACAGCCCGCGGGAGCGCATACCGTGCCCATGCCGACCGTCCCCCGCTCAAGGAGGTCACCGCATGCGCCCTTCAAGACGAGCCTTACTCACGGCGGCCACGGCAGCAGCCGTCTCGGCCACGCCCACCGCAACCGCCGCCCAGCGCCACAGACAACTCCGCACCGGCTTCGAACGACTCGCGCACGACGGCTACGCCCTGCTCGACGGCCAGAAGGCCGGCATCGTCACCAACCCCACCGGCATGACCCGCGACGTCCGCCACATCGTCGACGTCATGCACGAGGACGACCGCGTCGGCCTCACCGCCGTCTTCGGCCCCGAGCACGGCTTCCGCGGCACCGCCCAGGCCGGCGGCTCCGAGGGCCGCTACGACGACCCGGCGACCGGCCTGCCCGTCTACGACACGTACCTCAAGAGCGGCCGGCCGCTCGCCGACATCTTCACCGCGTCCGGCGTGGACACGGTCGTCTTCGACATCCAGGACGTCGGCGCCCGCTTCTACACCTACATCTGGACGCTGTACGACTGCATGGAGGCCGCCCAGCTCGCCGGCAAGCGGTTCGTGGTCCTGGACCGGCCCAACCCGGTGACCGGGCGGGCGGCCCTCGGGCCCGTCCTGCACAAGGAGTTCGCCACGTTCGTCGGGCGGCAGCCCGTCTCCCAGGCCCACGGGATGACCGTCGCGGAGCTGGCACGGCTGTTCAACGAGGAGTTCCTGACCGAGCCCGTATCGCTGGAGACCGTGCCGATGTCGGGCTGGAAGCGCTCGGACTTCTACGACGCCTCCGGGCTGCCCTGGGTGCCGCCGAGCCCGAACATGCCGACGCCGGAGACGGCCCTGGTGTACTCGGGGACGTGTCTGTTCGAGGGCACGAACCTGTCGGAGGGGCGCGGCACGACCCGGCCGTTCGAACTGCTCGGCGCGGAGGGCATCGACCGGCGCTGGGCCGCCGCCGCGAACGAACTCGCCCTGCCCGGCGTGCGCTTCAGGGAGGCGTACTTCGCGCCCACCTTCTCGAAGTTCCAGGGCAGGACGATCGGCGGTGTGCAGCTCCATGTGCGCGACAGGGACGTCTTCGATCCCGTACGGACGGGGATCGCCCTGCTCGTGACCGCCAGGAAGGTGTGGAGCGGGTTCGCCTGGCGCTCCGACAACTGGATCGACAAACTCACCGGCTCCACGCGCGTGCGCACGATGATCGACGCGGGCGCGGACACCGACGAGGTCGTGGCGGGCTGGCAGGAGGAGCTGGCGGCGTTCCGGAGGACGCGGCGGAAGTACCTCCTCTACCGCTGAGCCCGGCATCTACCGCTGAACCCGGCATCGCCCGCCCCATGCGCCCGTGACGTATGGCCAAGCTCCCCCGTTGGCAGGACGATGCGCCACATCGCGTGCGTCACCGGGGAACAGGGGGCCTGTCATGGCGGATCGGTCGATGAGTGTGACTCCCTACTGGGAGCTGACCTTCGACGCGGACGGGGACCCGGCGGGCCGCCAGCGCGACCGGCTGCTCGCCGGGGTGACCGAACGGCAGGTGCGCGACCTGGTCGTCTTCGCGCACGGCTGGAACAACGACCGCTCGGGTGCGACCCGGCTCTACGACCGGTTCCTGGCGCCCGTTCCGCGGCTGGCCCCGGCGGCCCGGGTCGGGTACGTCGGTGTGCTGTGGCCGGCGATGCGGTTCTCCGACGAACCGATCCCGGACTTCCCGCGGGCCGTGGCGGCCGAGGCCCCCAGGCGCCCGGTGCTCGACAAGGACACGCGGCACGCGTTGCTGGAGTCCTTCCCGGGCCGGGCGATCCTGGTCGACCAGATCGCCCGGCTGCTGGAGCAGCAGCCGCCGGAGGAGGCCGAGCTTGAGGAGTTCGGGCGGCTGGTGCGGCTACTGGTGGAGGTCGTGGCGCCCGGGCCGCAGGCGCTGTTCGCGGCGGACACGGTGGCGGAGGGCGTGCCGCAGAGCGAGCCGGAGATGTTCGCCGGCCCCTCGGTGGCGGCCTGCGAGGAGTTCTCGCGGGCGCTCGCGAGGCTCGAAGCGTCCGGCGCGCGGCAGGGGTTCAGCATCCCCAACCCCTGGGAGGGGGCGCACGAGCTGCTGCGGCAGGCGACGTACTACGCGATGAAGCGGCGTGCGGGAACGGTCGGTGAGCGCGGTCTCGGCCGGGTCCTCGGGCAGCTCGCGCAGGCGGCGCCGGGCGTGCGCGTGCACCTCGTCGGGCACAGCTTCGGCGCGCGGCTGGTGTCGTTCGCGCTGCGCGGCCTGGCCGAGGGCGTGCGCACGGTGAAGTCGGTGACGCTGCTCCAAGGGGCGTTCTCCCACTACGCGTTCGCGGCCCGGCTGCCGCACGACGCGCGCGCCGGTGGGGTGCTCCAGGGGCAGCAGAACCGCGTCGACGGTCCCCTGGTGTGCTGCCACTCCCGGCACGACTCGGCCCTGGGCACGATGTATCCGCTGGCCTCGCGCATGGCGGGCGACAGCCGGTCGGTCGCGGGCCTCGACATGGGCCGGGCCCTGGGCGCCAAATGGGGGGCGATGGGCTACGGCGGGGTGCGGGCGGTGCCGGGCACGCGCGCGTGCACGCTCCCCGAGGCCCTGCGGGCGAAGCTGCCCGCATCGGGGTGCGTGAACGTCGACGCGGCGGCGGTGGTCAGACGCGGTGGCCCGCCCGCCGGCGCGCACAGCGACATCCTGCACGAGGAGCTGGCCCGGCTGGTCCTGGCGGCGGGCCGCATCCGCTGACCCGCCGCCGGCCCTTGCGTCACCGGTGCGAGGTGAACTCCACGACCTGCTGGTAGGTCGGCCGGTTCTGCCAGCTGATCTTGCCGTGCTTGATGCCGCCGAGGGTGCGGTGGTTGATGGAGTCGGCGCACCACTGGTCGCCCGCCGAGCACACGTCGTCGCCCGGGTAGACCTGGGCCGCGGTCTTGCCGGCTGCCTCCTTCAGGGTGCTGACGAGGGTGTCCCGGCAGGCGCCGAGGTCTCCGCCGCCGCAGTACTCGCGGGCCAGCGGCCCCCGCACCTGCTCGCCGAGCACGGCTCGGATGTCCTTGTGCACGTAGTCCACCAGCCGTACTGGAAGGAGCTTCCGGCGTGCGACCCGGTCGGGCCGTGGGAGGCGGACGGGGACTCGTCGACGGGGAGGTTGGCGGTCATCGCCGCGAACAGCTCGCTGCCGAGGCCCGGTTCGAACTGGGCCTTGACCAGCAGCGGCCACCAGGCGTCCAGGATGCGGATCGCGTCGGCGTCGGCGTACTTCTTGGAACCGGCCGAGGTCTCCGTGCGCTTGCCGCCCGCGGCGACCCACGCCTGGAGCTTGCCGACCGCGGCCGCGGCGGTGGGGTCGGTGACCGGCGAACTGCCCACGACCTTCAGCAGCTTGGGCAGGACGTCCTCCGCCCGCAGATCGGCGACCCCGGCATCCGCCATCGCCTTCACCAGCGAGGCCCGGGTCACCCCGCCCTGCTGGACCAGCTTCTTCACCCGGTCCTCGAGGAGGTTGCCGCGGTGCACGGAGCCGTTGCCCCAGGGCGCTGTCGTGTAGTCCTTGGCCTGCTTGTTGTTCCAGGAGATGTAGTAGTCCTGGTCGATGGAGTGGGGGTGGGCGGAGGGCGGGGTGTAGTCGGCCGTGTTGGTCGCCGGGTCCCAGCCCCGCCATTCGTACGCCGGCCGGGCCCACACCGGGAACTCGGCGTCGACGCCGTTCGCGCGCACCGGGTTGTCGCCGCTGTTGTAGTACGCGGTGTGCTCGGAGTCGACGTAGAACCAGTTGAAGGTGTAGTTGATGTGCTGCACCGCCTTCTGGAACGACTCCGGGCCCTTCACGTAGTCCGGGTCGTTCAGCATCTGGAAGCCGATGATGGAGTCGGCCTCGTGCAGGAAGGACGAGCGCAGGGTGGTGTAGGCGACCTTCTTGCCGCCGACCGTCGCGCGGTACTCGACGGGTCCGTACTTCGTGCGCCAGACGCGCATCGTGTACGAGCCGGCCGCGGTGCCGTCGGCGACCGTCGGCTTCCAGGCGTTCTTCCGCTCGACCTTCTCCATCGGCGTGCAGGTGCCGCGGTACAGGTAGTGGTAGTCGTCCTTGCACAGCTCGACGGCGTACGTGTCGATGATGTCCTGGCCGGAGGTCGTGGCGCTCCACGAGTAGTCCTGGCCGCGGCCGAGTTCGACGTACATGCTCAGACCCGCGAAGGAGGCGCCGCGGGCGCTGATGCCCGGCCCCTGGAGCTCCTGGAGCAGCAGCAGCTGGGGCGCGAAGTAGCCGGTCTGCGGGCCGAACACGGCGACCGGGTGGCCGCTGGCGGTGTGCTCGCCGCTGACCACCAGGGCGTTGGACATGCCGCGCTTGGCGGACGACAGGGCCGTCTTGGCCGCCTCCCTGGAGGCGCTGGTGGCGCTTGAGCCGGCCGCGCTGCCCGTACGGTCGTAGACCAGCGGTTCCTGGGTCACCGAGCCGGCGTCGGGCAGGGCCCGGCCCTGCGGGTCGGCCGGTTTGGTCGCGTACGGGAAGCTGCCGTCGTGCTGGGTGAGGACGGCCTCCGGGTCGTTGCGCTCACGGAAGGACTCCCACACCTTGGTGCCCTCGGCGACGCCGTACTTCTCCTGGGCGGCCAGGAGCGAGAGGGCGTTGTTGACCTCACCGCCTCCGCCGGAGCCGAACAGCGCGCCGATGACGGAGGCCAGCGCGACCATGTCGGTGATCTTGAAGTGCTCGATCTTCCCGGCGTTGGTGACCGAGTCCTTGTGCCCGGTGAGGACGTACTCGCCGGGGAAGTACCGGCCGCTGTCGGAGGCGTCGATGTAGGCGTTGATGCCGTCGAGGTAGGCCTTGGCGTCGGCGAGGGCCAGCTTGCCGCGCTCGCCGTTGGTGGCGACGGCGTTGTCGATCTGCGACTGGAGCTCGGCCTCGGAGTACGGGGCGTGCCGCCAGAACTGCTGTTCCAGGCCCTGGTTGGAGGGCGCGCCGCCCGCGAAGGAGGTCAGCTGACCGCGCCCGACGTGCCGGAAGACGTCCATCAGCCACAACCGGTCCTGGGCGGCCGCATAGCCGGCGCCGAACTCCGTGCCGTATCTGGTGGTACCGGTGATGTGCGGCACACCGGTCTTCTTGTCCCGGACGATCGTCACGTCACCGCGCCCGGCGGGTTTGACGGTGGAGGCGACCTGGTCCGCCGGGACCCCGAAGGACGCGTCGTTGAAGAAGTCGTTGATCTTGTCGTTGGTGAGACCCGTGTACCCCTTGGCGAGGTTGGCATACGGTCCGAGCTGGTCCGCGGCGTGCTCGGGCTGGGTGCCGAAGGCCTGGTTCAGGAGGATCTGCGCGAGGGTGGCGTTGCCGTTCTGGCCGGGCGGGAGGATGTCCGAACACTGGTTGCCGCAGTAGTCGTTCGCCGCCGCGGCGGCCTGCGCGGACTCCGTCTCCGAGGCGGCTGCCTGGGACAGTGGCGACAAAAGACCGGCGATCAGCGCGCATACCGATGCGGTCTTCAGGAACCCGGGGATTCCGCTGGGAGTTCTCATTCTGTCGAGAACGGTGCGTGAGTTACGCCGTGGCATGTGGGGGGCTCCTCCCGACGGGGGTGGGCGGGATGTTACCGCCGGTATCCCCGGGATTGAAGGTGAGCACGCGTCACTTTTTGGAGTCAGCACAACAGGCACACGGGCCACGGCAGTCGACTCAGGGCCTCGTCGGAAGGCTTATGGAGGCCATTTGAAATCAGATGGAGCCGATTCGCTTGTCGATACGTCTATTCGGCGACGTCCTTACGACGACGCCGAAGTGACCGGATTTCAGGTGCAGGTGTGACGGAGGTGCAGGACGATGGCCGGTTTCCGGAGTCTGGCGAGACAGGTCCGCGATCCGCGGTGCGATCTCGCACTGCGGCGCTATTCGCTGCGCAAGTGCCTTGAGAGGTTCGCCCCTTACGGGCACCGGGCGACCTGGGACCATTTGTGCTCCCGGGCAGGGTTCGGTCCCGAGGACCGGTCCCCCGATCCAGCGCGGCTCGTGGCCGCACTGGACGAACTGGAGGAGGCGCGGGCGGTCTGGCTGGCCTACGAGGTGGAGTTCGCCGAGCGCCGCAAGAAGGAGAAGCACGACGGACTGCGCAGGCCGGGCAGTGTGGACGACTGGCACCGGCTGACCTGGGGCGGTTTCGGCGTGGCGTGGTGCGACGATCCGGCGGTCCATCCCCGTGAACCGCTGGCCGAGGTGCTGCGCCGGCTGATCGCCGCGCTGGAGCGCGAGCCGGGCTCGGCGTGCCCGGTGTGCGGCGGGGAGCAACTCGCCTGGAAGTACGACCTGGACCACGAGCCTTCGGCGGGTCCGGTCTGCACGGACTGCGGAATTCTGGTGCCGCGTCCGGTGCTCACGCCCGAGGCCCTGGCGGACGCCAGGCGGGCGAGAATGCTGGTGTCGGCTTGACGAATGCGGGTGCGCGGGGGGTGCGCCGGGGATGCCGCACCCCCACTGTCGTCACCGGGGCCGGCTGTCAGTGGTGACTGGCACCATCGCGACATGGTGCAAGTGTGTCTGAACGGTCCGCGGACCGCCGCCGACGGTACGGCGGTGCCGCTGACGCCCGAGTCCATGGCCGACTCCGCCGCGGAGGCCGTCGCGGCCGGGGCCACGGACATCCATGTCCATCCCAAGATGCCGTGCGGGCGGGACACGTTGTCGCCGCGGGTGCTCGCGGAGACGTTGTCGGCGATTCGGGCGCGGGTGTCGGTGCCGGTGGGTGTGACCACGGGGGCGTGGGCCGAGCCGGACACCGCCGCCAGGCTGGAGCGGATACGGAGCTGGACCGTCCTGCCCGACCACGCCTCGGTCAACTGGCATGAGCCCGGTGCGGAGGAGGTTGCCGCGCTGCTCCTGGATCTCGGGGTGGGCGTGGAGGCCGGCATCTGGTCCGGGACGGATGGTGTGGAGCGGTTCGCTGCCTCGCCGTTGGGGCCGAAGGCGCTGCGGGTGCTGGCCGAGGTGACGGATACCGACCCTTCGAGTGCGGTGGCTTCTGCGCGGGGGTTGTTGTCCGGACTTGGTGCCGCGCATGGGCGTCCTGTCCTGCTGCACGGGGAGGACGGGGGTGCGTGGCCGGTGCTGCGGCTCGCGGGGCGGTTGGGGTTGGCCACGCGGGTCGGGGTGGAGG